>CALXJO010000030.1 GCA_944388645.1 uncultured Clostridia bacterium | reverse complement strand
GGAGCCTTATCTATAGCAGACATTATGGCAGTATTATACTTTAACCAAATGAATATTGATTCAAAAGATGAAAAATCAAATTTAAGAGATAGGTTAGTCTTATCTAAAGGACATGCAGTTGCAGCTTTATATGGGGCTTTGGCAGAAAAGGGTTATATAGAAAAAGAAGAACTAAAAACTTTTAGAAAATTAGGAAGCAGACTTCAAGGTCATCCAGATATGGAAAAATTACCAGGATTAGATATGTCTACAGGTTCACTAGGACAAGGACTTTCTATTGCAAACGGAATGGCAATTGCATCTAAAATGGATAGCCTTGGTTGTAGAATTTATTGCATATTAGGAGATGGAGAAATAGAAGAAGGGCAAATTTGGGAAGCGGCAATGACTGCAAATAAATATCATTTAGATAACTTATGTGTAATTTTAGATTTTAATGGCTTACAGATAGACGGAACTGTAGAAGAAGTAAAAGCCCTAGATTGTTTAAGAAGTAAATGGGAATCTTTTGGATTTAATGTAATTTCGTGCAATGGTAATGACATAGAAATGCTTATTTCAAGTTTTGAGCAAGCCAAACAAACAAAAGGAATGCCAAGTATAATAATCGCAGAAACAGTTAAAGGTAAAGGTGTTTCATTTATGGAAAATAAGGCAGAGTGGCATGGAAAAGCACCAAACGAAGAAGAATATAATAGAGCTATGAAAGAACTTAAACTAGAAGCAGATAAAATAGAACATAATATCCATGAACTACCTGGTAAGGAGGAAAAAATATGGTTTTAGATAAAAAAATAGCAACAAGACAAAGCTATGGTGAAGCCTTAGCAAAACTAGGAGAAGAAAATGAAAATGTGGTAGTATTAGATGCTGACCTTTCATCTGCTACAAAAACATCCATATTTGCAAAGAAATTTCCAGATAGATTTTTCGATATTGGAATTGCAGAGCAAGACATGATGGGAACAGCAGCAGGTCTTAGCACTTTTGGCAAAATACCTTATGCCAGCACATTTGCGGTATTTGCATCAGGAAGAAGTTATGACCAAGTAAGAAACACAATAGCTCATACAAATGCAAATGTAAAAATATGTGCAACACATGCAGGTATAACAGTAGGAGAAGATGGAGCAACACACCAAATGCTAGAAGATATAGGCATGATGAGAATGCTTCCTAATATGAGAGTAATAAGTCCATCAGATGATGTACAAACAAAATGGGTAATTAAAGAAGTTTCAAAAATACAAGGACCATTTTATATAAGACTTTGCAGACTTGCTACACCAATAATATATGATGAAGAATTTGTAAAAGAAAATAATATTAAATTCGAAATAGGAAAAGGAATACAAATAGGAAACGGAACTGATGCAAGCATAATTGCAACAGGTGTAACAGTCCAAGAAGCATTAAAAGCAAAAGAAAACTTAGAAAAAGAAGGAATAAACATTAGAGTTATAGACATGCATACAATAAAGCCAATCGATAAAGAACTTATTATCAAATGTGCAAAAGAAACAAAGAAAATTATTACAATAGAAGACCATAGCATATATGGAGGACTTGGAAGTTCTGTTTGTGAAGTATTATCAGAAAATTATCCAGCAAAAGTTATTAGAATGGGAATAAAAGATACTTTTGGAGAATCTGGAAAAGCAGAAGAATTAATGAGACATTTTAAAATTGACTGTAATTCTATAGTAGAAGTAGTAAAAAACAGTTAAAGAGAAACAAAAAAATTGTGAAATTTTTGTGAATTTTAAAAAAGTGAGAAAAACAAAGAAAATAGCAGAATAAGTGAGGAAAACATACTTAATTTGCTATTTTTTTGTTAAAACGGTATTGCAATTAATGTCGTTTATTGTTATGATAAATAAGAAGAAAATAGCAATAAAATAATCAAGGAGATAAAAAATGATAGAGTTTAGAAATGTTTCTAAGGTATATGATACTGGAACAGAAGCAGTACATAATGCAAGTTTTGTAATAAATAAGGGCGACTTTGCCTTTCTAGTAGGAAGTTCTGGTTCTGGAAAATCAACATTAATAAAACTAATATTAAAAGAAGAAGAACCAACATCAGGAAATATAATAATAAATGGAAGAGACACAACATTTTTAAAACCTAAAAGAGTACCATATTTACGTAGAAGTATGGGAGTTGTTTTTCAAGACTTTAGATTATTACCTGATAAAACTGTGTTTGAAAATGTAGCATTTGCAATGTATATTGTAAGAGCCACACCAAAACACATAAGAAGACAAGTACCAATGGTATTAGCAATGGTAGGACTTTCAGACAAAGCAAATGTATATCCAAACGAATTATCTGGAGGAGAGCAACAAAGAGTTGCACTTGCTAGAGCTTTAGTAAACAACCCTGCTATGCTAATTGCAGACGAGCCAACAGGAAACCTAGATCCAGATACAGCTTGGGATATAATGAGGCTTTTAAATGAAATAAATTTAAGAGGAACAACTTTAGTTGTTGCTACACACGCAAAAGATATAGTAGATAGAATGAACAAAAGAGTTATTCGTATAGAAAACGGAAATATAATAAGTGATAAAAAAGGTGGGTATGACGGTGAAGCATAGTATAGTAGGTTATTTATTAGGAGAAGGATTTAGAAACGTATTTCATAACAAAAAATCATCAGGTGCTTCACTTGCAATAATGTGTGCAACCATGTTGATTTTTGGATTGTTCTTTATGATTATACAGAATTTAAATAATGCAGTACAAACTCTAGAAGAACAACAAGGAATACAAGTATTTATAGAAAAAGAAGCAACAGATACACAGGTCACACAAATGGGGGAACAAATAAGACAAATAAATGGAGTAAATACAGTTACATTTGTTTCTGAGGCAGAAGCATTAAACCAAGTAAGAGAAAAGCTAAAAGATAAACAAGCATTGCTTGCAGGATGGGATGAAGATAATCCATTTAGAGCTTCATATATAGTTACATTAACAGACTTAAGCTTAAGTGAGCAGGTTATAGAACAATTAAATGGTCTAGAAAATGTTTATGATGTAGAAAGCAGTGATACTACAATTAATGGTTTAGTAACTATAGCAAATGGAGTAAGAATTGTTTCAGCTGTAATATTAACATTATTAATCTTAATATCTATATTCATTATAGCAAATACAATCAAATTAACAGTTCATGCAAGAAGAAAAGAAATATCTATAATGAAATATGTAGGTGCAACAGATAGCTTTATTAGATGGCCATTTGTTATAGAAGGTATAATAATAGGTATTGCTGCAGCAATTATATCAATAGTAGTATTAGGAATTGCTTATAGTTTAATAACAAATGCAATGGCAGATTCAGCATTATTAAATAGAATGGGAATGAGCTTATTAGGATTCTCAGATATGATATCATTATTAGTAATAGTATATTTGGGCTTAGGAATTGGAATAGGTACACTTGGAAGTTCAATATCTATGAGAAAATATTTACAAGTATAAAATGTAATAAAAAATGAAAAAAGGAGAGAAACCTATGAGAAAAAAATTTTTAATAACGTTATTTACAGCAACTGTATCACTGGTATTAATGTCATCACTAATATTAAATACATATGCAGCAAGTCAAAGGGATATTGACGAATTAAATGATAAAAAATCACAAGCTGAAGATGAGCTAAACAGTGTAAATGCACAAATGGATACAGCTGAAAGTGAATTAGAAAGCTTAAAAAGCCAAGTTGCAGAAGTTGAAAGTGAACTTGCAAGATTAAATACACAACTAGACGACTTAAATAACTCTATAGATACTAAAGAGGCAGAAATAAAGCAAGAAGAAGCAGAAATTGAAGAAAAAGACGATTTATTAAAACAAAGAATGGTCGCATTCTATGAATTAGGAGATACTTCTTACTTAGATTTATTATTTAATTCAGCTGATTTATTTGATTTTTTATCTACCTATTCAATAGTTCAACAAATAGTTGAGGCAGATACAGCCTTAATAAATGAACTAGAAGAAAAGAAAGCACAACTTGAAGCAGATAAAGCAGAACTAGAATCAAATAGAGCAGAAGTACAAACTGTTAAAGCAGAACAAGAAAAGAAGAGCACCGAGTTACAGAGTCTACAAGCAGAAAAAGAACAAGTAATAGACAGCTTGTCAGAAGACCAAAAAGCATTAGAACAACAAATACAAGCATTTGAAGATGCAATAGATGAAGCTCAAGAAGAAATTAGAAGACAAGAAGCTGCAAATAATGCGGCAAATGGTAAGTATGAGGGAAGCTTTGAAGGGGTATTAGAATGGCCACTTTCATATAACTATAATATAATAACATCTATATTTGGAAATAGAACTGCACCAACTGCAGGGGCTTCAACAAACCACGGAGCAATAGATATAGGAGTAAGTTATGTACCTGTATATGCACCTGCAAGTGGAAAAGTAATTTTAGCAGGATATGTATCGGGTTATGGAAATTATATAAAAATAGACCATGGTAATGGCTACTATACAGCATTTGGACATTTATCAGCATTTAATGTTAGAGCTGGAGATGTTGTAAGTACAGGACAGCAAATTGCTGTATCAGGAAATACAGGAGTTTCAACTGGACCACACTTACATTATGAAGTATATATAGGAGGAAGTAGTAAAGGTTATAGAGTTGACCCATTACAATATACAAGTCATCCAAGTTTAATATATCATTAATATAATAAAAATGTATAATTATTAGCTTATACATTAAGAAGGGAGAGCATTTATGAGAAAGAATATACTAACAATATTCATTATATGTTTACTATTAGTAACTTTTTCTATAAATGTTTTTTCTAATAATGAAATAACAAATAGTGAAGTTACAAATATTGAAGATACAAATAGTTTAAATACACAAACAAATATGACTCTTGGAGAACAACAACAAGAGATTGAAAACAAATTAACAGAATCTAATAATAGATTAGAATATGTACAAAGTGAACTAACCGCATCTGTTCAAAAAATTCAAGAACTAGATGATCAAATTACAGAATATCAAAATCAATATAATGAATTGCAAAACCAAATAAGTAGTCTAGAACAGCAAATGGCTGAGACAGAGAATAATTTGCAAAATTTACAAAACGAATATAATAAAAAAGATAAATTATTAAAAACAAGAATTGTGGCATTATATGAAAATGGAGACTCAACATATTTAGATGTTTTATTAGATTCTAGTAATTTAATAGATTTTTTATCTAGATACTATATGTTAGAACAAATAATCGAATTTGATACAAATTTATTAAATGAATTAGAGAATCAAAGTAAAGAAATAGAAGAACAAAAGGCCAACCAAGAAAGACAAGAAACAGACTTAAGAGTTGCAAAAGCAAAAGCTGGACAAATGCAAATTTTAATGGAAAACAATAAAATAGTACAAGAAAATTATATGTCTAAATTAACAGAAGAAGAAAGACAATTACAAGAACAAATAGAACAGTTTAAAGCAGAACAAGCAGAAATAGAAAGACAAATACAGGAAGCTATAAATTGGGGATCAGGACTTGCAATACAATATACAGGAGGAGTAATGATATGGCCAATTGGAGTAGAAGGTACATATATTACATCTCCTTATGGAAATAGATTACACCCAATACAAGGAGTATATAAATATCATGATGGAATAGATATAGGAAATGCAGGATATGGTGCACCAGTAATTGCTGCTGCAGATGGAATGGTAATATATGCAGGACAAATGGGTGGCTATGGAAATTGTGTTATGATTTATCATGGAGATGGACTAATAACACTATATGGTCATGGTCAGGAAATAAAAACAACACTAGGCACACCAGTAAAACAAGGTGACATTATTATGACAGTTGGTTCTACTGGAAATTCAACAGGTCCTCATTTACACTTTGAGGTTAGAAAAGATGGGGTAGTTGTAGATCCGATTCCATATTTAAATGGAGAAATAACTAACGAATCACAAAATAATGAAATTGCAAACACAGCCCTAGATACAGATACAAATTCTGTAATAAATTAAAACTTATAAAGTATAATAAATATAGTGAGAGGAAGGGCGGTTGAAAAATAATTGCGTTTTATCGTTGTCAAACTTCATTTAAAATTTAATCAACGTACAAAAAGTACGCCTCATAAATTTTAAATTTGTTTTCCTAGACAAAAGCACAATTCTTTTCCAACCAGATTTATGCCTTTAGAAAGGGATGAAATTAACAATGGAAGGCAAGATAAGAAGACAAAAAATATATAGAGTTGTAATGATTGTTATAGTTACAGCAGTTATCACTTTTATGGTAACAACAATAGTAATGTATAATAAATTTAATAATTTATATGCATCAGATTCAAATACATCAAATAGTACAAATACTTCAAATGAATATTCATTAGTTCAAACATTACAAACATTTAAAACAATGATAAATCAATTATACATTGGAGATATTGATGAAGAAAGCATGCTTGAGGGTGCAATAAAAGGTTATGTTGAAGGACTAGGAGATCCATATACTGAATATTTAACAAAAGAAGAAATGGAAGAATTTACAGAAGAAACAAATAGTGAATATGTTGGAATAGGTGTATATGTAGGAAATGATACAGTTAATAATACAATACTTGTCGTAGGAGTAATGAAATCATCACCTGCAGAAGAAGCAGGAATACAAATAGGTGATGTAATAGAAAAAATAGATGGAGTTGCATATACTGGAAAGCAGTTAGACGAGGCAACAAAAGTGCTAAAAGCAGAAGAAGGAACAACTGCAACACTAACAATTCGTAGAGACAATGAAGAAAAAGAACTAACAGTTGTTAGAAGAAAAATTACAGTACAACACGTAGCCTCAGAAATGCTAGAGAATAATATAGCATATATTCAGATAGATTCATTTGACGCAAATGTAGCATCAAGCTTTGAAGAACAAATTACTTCTTTAATTAACAATGGAGCAACAGGAATTATAATAGATTTAAGAAATAATGGTGGAGGAATAGTAGACGAAGCTACAGGAATTGCCGATTTATTCTTAGATAAAGGTGAAACAATATTAATAACAAAATCTAAAAAGGAAAACAATGAAGAAGAAACAAAATCAGAAAGAGATCCAATAGTAAATGATATTCCAGTTGTAATATTAGTAAATGAAGCAACTGCAAGTGCATCAGAAATACTAGCAGGAGCTTTAAAAGATAACTATGGCGCAACAATAATTGGAAAGCAAACATATGGAAAAGGAGTTATTCAAACACTATATACCCTAACAGATGGAAGTGGAATAAAAATAACAACAGAAGAATACTATACTCCAAATCATAACCAGATAAATGAAGTAGGCATTACTCCAGATATAGAAGTAGATATAACTGAAAATGAAGATACACAATTGCAAAGAGCAATTGAAGAATTAAAAAATAACCAATAGTAATTATAAATTTTGCCCAAGAGGGACGTTCCTTTTTGGGCGAAATTTTAAATGTTTAATAATAATTTAATAAAAAAGTTGATATATTTTGAAAATTTTGAGGTTTCGCGCAGAAATTTAGAGCGAAGCGAAAGAAAGAAACTGATAAAATTTGAATAAATATATCAACTTTTTATTTATTTTAAACTAAAAGATTTTGCTCAAAAAAGAACATCTCTCTTTGGCGAATATGCAGAATTTGTCGAAAACTTCTCATAAATCGATAAAAGAAGCCAATATTTGCTATTGGAAAAATATGGTAAACAGAGTATACTATAGATAACAAAAGAAAAGAGGAGGAAAAGAAGTGGAATGTATTTATATACCCAAGGACAAGCTGCTTGCAATTAAAATTGCAGAAGAAATTGATGAAAATTCTACAGAAAAATTGAGGAGGAAGATTGATAATGAAATTACGAGATTTATGCCTAGAAAAGTTATATTTGATTTTGGTAACGTATCTTTCATGGACAGTGCAGGGATAGGAATGCTACTTGGTAGATACAAAGTAATAAGGATGTTAGGAGGAAATTTAGAACTGACAAATGTTAATAAACAGATAGAAAAAATCTTCGAAATAAGTGGCATATTAAAAATTATACCATTAACAAAAAGCGAAGAAATATGTGAATACGGAGGAAAAAATGTTGGGAATATATGATAATGAAATGAAATTAGAATTTGTAAGTAAGTCATCAAATGAAGCATTTGCACGTATTAGTGTAGCTGCATTTGCATCTCAATTAGATCCTAGCATCGATGAACTTGCAGATATTAAAACAGCTGTATCAGAGGCTGTAACAAATTGCATAATACATGGTTATGAAAACACAATGGGAATAGTAAAAGTAGAATGTAAGTTAAAGAATAATTGGATAGAGATACAAGTATCAGATTCAGGAAAAGGAATAGAAGACATAGAACTTGCAAGAAGACCACTATATACAACAAAAGCAAATTTAGAACGTTCAGGAATGGGATTCACCATAATGGAAAGCTTTATGGATGAACTAAAAATAGAATCTATTCCAAATATGGGAACTAAAATTACCATGAAAAAGTACATAATGCCACTTGAAGAAGAAAGCAAAGATGGCCAAGAGGAATGCAAACAAAAGGAAGGTATTTAAAAGTATGTATGAAAACACATATGAAGAAATTGTAAAAGCTCAGAACGGTGATGAAGAAGCAATGGCTAGCCTTGTAAAAAATAATTTGGGGCTAGTCTATAATATTGCAAAAAGATTTGTAGGTAGAGGTTATGAACAAGACGATTTAAATCAAATAGGAGCATTAGGGCTAATAAAATCAATAAAAAACTTTAATACAGAATATAATGTTAAGCTTTCAACCTATTCTGTGCCTTTTATAATAGGAGAAATAAAGAGATTTATAAGAGATGACGGCAAAGTAAAAGTAAGCAGAAGCATAAAAGAGCTCGGATATAGAATAAAACAATTACAAAAAGAATATTTTGATAAATATGGAGAAGAAATAACGATAGAGCAAATATCAAATAAATTAAAAATATCAAAAGAAGATGTGGCACTTGCTATTGAAGTAAATTCTTCGAATATTGTTACATCAATAAATGAACCAATCTATAATGACAAATCAGGAAAAGATATAAGTGTGGAAGATATAATTCCAGATAACGAAAATCAAGAAAATACAATAACAAACAGGCTAACCATAAATAAATTAATAGATGAATTAGATGATAAGGAAAAAAATATTGTTTTACTTCGATATTTTAAACAGCAAACACAAGCCCAAGTTGCAAGTAAACTTGGTATTAGCCAAGTACAAGTTTCAAGAATAGAAAAGAAGATATTACACTCAATGAAAGAAAAATTGATTTTATGAGGAATGTATATGAGAAAGTTAATATTAATTTTATTATGTATAATCTTTTTAACATTTTTAATACCAATATTATTTACACGTGGTTTTCAAACACAAGAGGTATCTGAAGAAACAGAATTAAATACACAAGTAAATAATATAGAAAACATAACAGAAGAATATACATATAGTCAATATGGAACAATTAGACTATTACATGCTAAAACAGGTGAAGTGGAGGAACTAAACATAGATGATTATTTATTAGGAGTTGTTTCAGCAGAAATGCCAGCAAATTTTGAAGAAGAAGCACTAAAAGCACAAGCTGTAGTTGCAAGAACATATACGGTATACACAATACAAAATAATGTAGGAAAGCATCCAGATGCGGACATTTGTGATGATTCAGGATGTTGCCAAGCATGGATTACAAAAGAAGATAGATTAAATAGGTGGGATGAATCTGAAAGAGAAAGTAATTGGAGTAAAATAGAAAATGCAGTATATTCTACTGCAGGAAAAATTATTACATATGAAGGAAACCCAATAAATGCTTTTTTCCACTCAAATAGTGGGGGAAAAACAGAAGAAGTTTCAAATGTTTGGGGAGGAACTGACCTTCCATATTTACAAAGTGTAGAAACATCAGGAGAAGATGCTTACTCTCAATATGCCTCTGAAGTAAGTTTTACTAAACAGGAATTTGAGACAAAAGTAAAGGAAAGTCACTCAGATTTTACAATTGATTATAATAGTCCAGATTGCATAAAAATCTTAGAATATACAGATGGCAATAGAGTAAAAACTGTAAAAATAGGAAACTTGGAGCTTTCTGGCGTAGAAGTAAGAACAATGCTTGGACTTAGGTCTGCAAATTTTGATGTAGTAATAGATGGAGATAATATAAAATTTTCTGTAAAAGGATATGGGCATGGTGTTGGAATGAGTCAAACTGGTGCAGATGCTCTTGCAAAACAAGGTTCCAATTAT
>CALXJO010000029.1 GCA_944388645.1 uncultured Clostridia bacterium | reverse complement strand
ACCTTGGTGTACTACAAAAGCCTGATATTCTGGAACTAAAAGTAGACTTGATGATGCTGAGCTTGGAGCTACACATCCAAATCCATCATATTCTACTGGTAAAATAGTATTTCCATTTATATCTAACATTCCCCATTTATCATTTTGGCAAACAGGTATACATCTATTATATAATAAATATGGATTCTTAATATCATCATTACTAAATTGATTTGCATCTATTCCAATTTGTGTATATTCTAAGAATATTATAGTTCTTCCATTTCCATTTATAACCCCATATCTATCATCATTTGATACTAAATATAATTCCAAATCCTTATCAATTTGTTTTATTGAGTCATATGTTGGCTCTATCTTTGTAGTAGAATCACTTGCAATTATTCCCATTTTGTTCTCGTTTGTTTGAACTATAAATTCTTGAGAACTTTCTATAAATTTCATATCTTTGTATTTTTCACCTATAATTGTATTACCACTTAAATCATAAACTCCGTAGTACCCGTTTGCATCTTTTACTACCATTAAATTATATAGTATCGCTTTTTGATTTGAAAAATAGTTTATCTCTGTTTGTTCTGCTCCTTCTACAAAAATTGATGTAGGAATTCTTGCAGAATAAAAAGTTGTTAGATAATCTAATGTATATGCTGTTACTGTATTGCTTTCTTGATCATAACCAATACTTACATTGCAACCTTTACTTATTCCATCTAAAGTTGTATATAGTTTATTGTTTATCATTTTTACTGGTTCGTCTATTGTATAATATTCATAATCTGCTTCTACATCTGTAGATTGCGAATTTGTATTTAAAACCTTATATAATGTATCTGAATCTAAAGAATATGAAGCTATCTCATTTACATTATATATATAACATTTATCTGTTTCTTCTGAATATTGATGTTTATACTCTCCATTATGATATGTGTAACCATTGTTTTGTGCAAAGTCTCTTATAGATACATATATATTATCTCCTTCAAATACAAAGGTATCCTCGGGAAGACTAGCTCTTTTCCCATCTATATTTACCTTAAATTGTTGTCCTTGTATATAATATATCATTACCATTAAAACAATAATTGTTAAAATAACAAATGCTAAAGTTATAATTAAAATTTTTATGGTTTTTTTGCTTTTCCTTTCCATATCTTTTGTATCTTTGTTTTCTTCATATAATTCCATGAAAACTATCCCCCTATTCTTTAGTATAACCATATTTTTTGTAAAATTCATCTCTAAAACTTGCTAGGTTATCATTCTCTATTTCCATTCTAACTCTTTCCATTAATTTCGTCAAGAAATATAAGTTATGTATTGATAATAATCTTACTCCTAGTATCTCATTACATTTTATCAAATGTCTAATATAGCTTCTAGTATATGTTCTACAAGTATAGCAATCACATTCTGGATCAAGTGGTGTAAAGTCTCTTTCATATGTTGCATTTCTTACAACAACTTTACCATTCCAAGTCATTGCAGTTCCATTTCTAGCAATTCTTGTTGGTAATACACAATCACACATATCTATACCTGCAATTGCTGCCTCTATTAGATAGTCTGGTGTTCCAACTCCCATTAAATATCTTGGCTTGTCTTTAGGCATAAGAGGAGTTACATATCTTAATATATCTAAAAATTCCTCTTTAGGCTCTCCAACACTTATTCCTCCTACAGCATACCCTGGAAAATCTAAAGCTATTAAATCTTCTGCACTTTTTTTCCTTAAGTCTTTATAAAATCCACCTTGAATGATTCCAAATAATCCTTGTTTATCTGTATTTTTATGTGCTGATTTGCATCTTTTTGCCCATCTTGTTGTTCTTTCCATTGAATTTTTAGTATATTCATATGTAGATGGATATGGACAACATTCGTCAAAAGACATTATTATGTCTGCACCTAAATCTTCTTCTATTTGCATTACTTTCTCTGGTGTAAAGAAATGTTTACTTCCATCTAAATGAGATTTAAATTCTACACCATCTTCGCTTATAGTTCTTAAATCACTTAAGCTAAATACTTGGAAACCACCACAATCTGTTAGAATTGGCTTGTCCCAATTCATAAATTTATGTAGTCCTCCAGCTTCTTTTACAATTTTTTCTCCTGGTCTTAAATATAAATGATATGTATTTGATAATATTATTTGTGCACCAATTTCTTTTAATTCCTCTGGAGTCATGGATTTTACTGTAGCTTGTGTTCCAACCGGCATAAATACTGGTGTTTGTATGTCTCCATGTGGTGTATGTACTATACCTCTTCTTGCTCCTGTTTGTTTGTCTTCATGTAATAGTTCGTATTCAATTGCTTGCTTCATTTTTCCTCCTATTTGTAATGTAATTATTTTATAAACATTGCATCTCCAAAACTAAAAAATCTATATTTTTCTTTAACTGCTGTATTATATGCATTTAATATATTTTCTCTTCCTGCTAATGCAGAAACAAGCATTAAAAGAGTAGATTCTGGTAAGTGAAAGTTTGTGATTAATGCATCTAAGCATTTAAACTTATAGCCTGGGTAAATATAAATACCTGTATCTCCTTCACATGGTTTTACAAAACCTTTTTCATCTGCAATTGTTTCTATAGTTCTACATGAAGTAGTTCCAACTGCGATTACTCTTTTTTTATTTTGTTTTGCTTTATTTATTTTATCTGCATCTTCTTGTTTTATATAATAATGTTCTGTATGCATGTGATGATCTTCTATATTTTCTTCTTTTACTGGTCTAAAGGTTCCTATACCAACATGCAATGTTACATTTGCAATATCTACGCCTTTTTCTTCTATCTTTTTTAATAAATCTTCAGTAAAGTGTAAGCCTGCAGTTGGTGCTGCAGCAGAGCCATTAAACTTTGCATAAACTGTTTGGTATCTATCATTATCTTTTAAACTTTCATGTATATATGGAGGTAGTGGCATTAATCCTATTTGGTCTAAAATTTCATTAAAAATTCCATTGTATGAAAATTTTACTTTTCTAGTACCATCTGGAAGACTCTCAAGTATTTCAGCTTTTAGTAATCCATCTCCAAATATTACTTTTGCTCCAACATGTAGTTTGTTGCCTGGTCTTACCATGGCTTCCCAAATGTCTCCTTCTATATTCTTTAAAAGAACAAATTCTACATTTGCGCCTGTTTCTTTTTTTCCATATAGTCTAGCAGGTATAACTTTTGTATTATTTCTAACTAAGCAATCTCCTGGCTCTAAATAATCTATTATATCTTTAAATACTTTATGTTCTATCTTACCAGTATTTTTGTCAAGTACCATTAATCTTGATTCATCTCTTTTTTCTATTGGTGTTTGAGCAATTAGTTCTTCTGGTAAATAATAATCAAATTCAGATAATTTCATCTATTTATGCAACTCCTTCTGCTTGATATGTTGTGTTCGTTGTTTCAAACATACTTTGTATCTTTTCTATGATGCTTTGTATAGTTTCTATAATATTACTTGGTTCATCTAATAAATCTAATTCTGTCCCAAATTCAAAATCTTTTAATGTTGGAGGTTTCATAGTAAATATTTCAGCTGGTAGTCCTACTAATGTACCATTATCTTTTATATTCTTATTCATATAATCAGTATACCATTGTTTTAGTCCATAATATCTATCTTCATAATAACCATATTTGTCATAGTCATGTAACTCAGGAATTTCATAGCCATTTTCTCCAGCATTTCTTTCTAGTGTATGTAGAAATTCATGTATATAAACTTCTTCTGGAAAGGTATCTTTTCCTGCATAATTGTAGCTTTCATCCATTACTCTTATATTAGAAAATCCCTTTCCTAAATAAATCATATTTCCTAGGCCAATCCATTCACTTACATCTTCTCCTATTAGCTCACTTTCTAATGGTAGATTTGTGCAAATAAAAATATGATCAAACTCCTTAGCTTGTACATAATCATTAATTAATGGATATATATCTTTTTCACTAATATAATAACCATTATCTTCTTCATAACTTAATGTTGTTAAAGGTTCTGTTATATTTATAACTTCATATTCTACATCTATTTTTCCATTTGACATGTCTTCTATTGAATTTTTGAATTTTGCAATATTTTCATTTACTTCTTGTTTTTGATTATATGTTAAAGATACATCTACAACTTTGCTACCTGCTTGTGCATCTATATTTTCAATTACAAAACACCCAAAATTCCAAGTATTTGTTTTGTCTGGAATTCCCTGCTCAATTGTTAAATCTGAAAACCAAGCAGTTCCTGAAGCTCTTAATAAATTTCCTCCTAATCTAAATCCTATTTCTACTGTGTCATTAGATTTTGAATCAAACATAAATTCTACTTTTGTCCAATCATTATCACCAGATAAAACTATAGAGTGGTCTTCCGTTCTATTAACACATATTTGTGCTCCTGCCATTGGGTTATTATCACTATTTTTTACATTTTCAGTTTTAACCATACAGGTTACTTTATATGGAGTATTTGGGGTAACAGGAATTTCTTTAAAAAACATGGCATCATTTTCTTCAGTATTTTCTATTTTATAACTTCTTGTTTGTGAATATTTTATTTGTGAATCCCTTGTAAATTGTGTTATTCCATCATCTACTACACCTTTTATATAAAAATTAAAATCGAATTTTCTATATACTACTACCGCAACAATTATAATAGCAATTGTAACTATATTTATAATTATATTTCTTATTTTTCCTGAATTATTATTCACTTTATTTCCACCTTTGTTCTATATATTATAAAGAAGGAATATATATTAAAAAATATAATTCCTCCATAATTTTTATTAGGCTGTTCCTGTTTTTTTGTTTGTTGTAGTCCTTTTTGTTTTTACTCTTTTAGGAATCTCCCTGTTGTTATTAATAATAATCCTTGGAGCATCTTTATTCTCAACTGTTTCCTTTGTTATTATACATTTTTCAACTTTAGGGTTAGATGGTATTTCAAACATTATGTCTCTCATTATTTCTTCAACTATAGCTCTTAAACCTCTAGCTCCAGTTTTTCTTTCAATGGCTTTATCTACAATTGCATTTAAAGCTTCTGGTTCAAATTCAAGGTCTACATCATCATATTTAAATAGTTTCTTATATTGTTTTACTAATGAGTTTTTAGGTTCTGTTATTATCTTAATTAAAGCATCTCTATCTAATTCTCTTAATGTTGTAATAATTGGTAATCTTCCAACAAATTCTGGAATTAATCCAAACTTTAACAAATCTTGTGGCAATAAAGAATCAAATACTTTATATCTATCAATTTCTTTATTGCTTTGTATCTCTGCTCCAAAACCAATTGTTTTTTGCTCTACTCTTTCTTTAATTATTTTTTCAAGACCATCAAAAGCTCCACCACATATAAATAATATGTTTTGCGTATTTATTTGTATAAATTCTTGATGTGGATGCTTTCTTCCTCCTTGTGGAGGTACAGATGCTACTGTTCCTTCAATTATTTTTAATAAGGCTTGTTGAACACCTTCGCCACTTACATCTCTTGTTATTGAAGGGTTTTCAGATTTTCTTGAAATTTTATCAATTTCATCTATATATATAATACCTTTTTCTGCCTTTTCAACATCGTAATCAGCTGCTTGAATAAGCTTTAAAAGAATGTTTTCAACATCTTCTCCAACATAGCCAGCTTCTGTTAATGTTGTGGCATCAGCTATTGCAAAAGGTACTTTTAAAATTTTTGCTAGAGTTTGAGCAAGTAATGTTTTTCCACAACCAGTTGGACCTAATAAAAGAATATTACTTTTCTGTATTTCTACATCATCTTTATCATGTAAATTTTTATTATTTATTCTTTTATAATGATTATATACTGCCACAGCCAATGTTTTTTTGGCTTCGTCTTGGCCAATTACATAATCGTCTAATATTTTCTTAATTTCAGCTGGTTTAGGTAAGTTTTCTGTTTCTTCGTCATTATATGTTAGTTCACTATCTTCGTATAAATCATTTTCTATAATACTTGTACAAATTTTAATACATTCATCACATATATATACCCCAGGACCAGCAATTATTCTTTGTGCCTCTTCTTGTGTTTTACCACAAAAAGAACATCTTATAGTCTTATCTTTATCTCCTTTTGGCATAAACCTTCTCCTTTACTAAAAAAATCTTAAGTTCTATTTTCTTTTTTCCATAATTCCATCTATTAATCCATATTCTAATGCTTCTTGTGCTGTCATGTAATGGTCTCTTTCTGTGTCTCTATTTATTACTTCTATTGGTTGACCTGTTCTATCACTTAAAATCTTATTTAATTTTTCTCTTGTTTTTACCATATGGTCTGCATGTATTTTTATTTCTGTTGTTTGTCCTGAAAGACCTCCACCACCAATTAATGGTTGATGTATTAATATTTCAGAATTTGGCGTTGCAAATCTTTTTCCTTTTTCTCCAGATGCTAATAATACAGATCCCATACTAGCAGCCATACCAACACATATTGTAGAAACAGGGCATTTTATATAGTTCATTGTGTCTACTATTGCCATACCGTCTGTAATTGAACCTCCTGGTGTATTAAGATATAAATCTATTTCTTTGTCTGGGTCTTCTGATTCTAGGAATAGTAACTGTGCTACTACTAATCCTGCTGATGTAGCATTAACTTCTTCTCCTAAAAATATAATTCTATCTTTTAAAAGTCTTGAGAATATATCATAAGATCTTTCTCCTCTTGCTGATTGTTCTATAACATATGGTACTAAACTATCTTTTTCTAACATAATAAAATTCCTCCTAATATATAAATTTATAAAGTTAAATAGTTAGAGAGTGCAATAATATTTATATAAATATAAATAATTCCCCCCTAACTATTTAATATATTGTTTCGTTTATTTTTTTATCTTTGCATTTTTTACTATTAAATCTATTGCTTTTTCTGTTTTTATATTATTTGCAAGATATTCTTTTAGTGCTTCATTTTTATTTAGTTCTTCTTCTTTTCTTCCATAATTTGTTGCCATTTCTTTTATTTTTGCACTAACTTCATCATCACTTGCTTCCAACTTTTCTTCTTTGATTATTGCTTCTAAAACTAGTCTAGACTTTACATTCTTTTCTGCTTGCTCTTTATAGTTGTCTTCAATTTCTTTTCTTGTTTTATTAATCATATGTAGATATTGGTCTAGATTTATTCCTTGATATGATAATTGTTGTTCTAAGTCTCTTATCATTGCATCTATTTCTGTTTCAATCATTCCTGATGGGATGTCTATTGGAGTATTGTTTGATACAGCTTCTATTGCTAAAGATTCTGTTTCATGTTTTGCTCTGTCATCATTTTGTGCTTGTTTTTTCTCTTTTATACTTGTTTTTAAATCATTTAATGTATCAAATTCAGAAACATCTTTTGCAAACTCATCATCTAATGTTGGTAATTTTTTCTCTTTTATTTCATGTAATTTTACTTTAAATGTTGCTTCCTTTCCTGCTAAATCTTTTGAGAAGTAATCTTCTGGGAATGTTACATTTATATCTTTTTCTTCTCCAGCTTTCATTCCTATCATTTGCTCTTCAAATCCTGGAATAAATGTATTGCTTCCAATTTCTAATTCATGATTTTCTGCTTTTCCACCTTCAAAAGCTTTTCCATCTACAAAACCCTCAAAATCTATTACTGCAATGTCTTTTTCTTTTACAGGTCTGTCTTCTACTGTGATTATTCTTGCATTATGTTCTTGCATATGCTCTAATTCATGATTTACATCTTCGTCTGTTACTTTATATTCTACTTTTTTTAGTTCAACACCTTTGTATTGGCCTAACACAACTTCTGGTTTCGTTTGAACTGTTGCTGTGAACACTAAGTCTTCACCTTTTTTCATATTTTCTATATGTATGTCTGGTCTACTAACAACTTCTAATTTGTTTTCTTCTATTTCTTTATCATATATTGGTGGAACTAATTCATTAAAAGCATCTTCATAAAATATTTCATCTCCATACATTCTTTCAACAATATTGAATGGAGCTTTTCCTTTTCTAAATCCTGGTATATTGAAGTATTTTGCACTTTTTGTATACACCTTCATGATAGCTTCATCAAATTTTTTTGCTTCGATTTTAAATTCTAGTTTTAATTCGTTTTTGTTTTCTGTTTTTTCTATTTTAATACTCATTTAAATTCAATCCTTTCTAGTTTTACAAATAAATTGCAAGTAATATTATACCACAAATTCCATATATTGCAAGTGTTTTTTAGATTTTATATACCTTTTCGTTATATTTTTATTAATAAATTTTTTGAATTTTAAAATTTGTATAATCACAACTTACCATTTTATATTCTATATTGTTAAAATTTCCTTCTACAGCATTTATTTGAGATTTGCCATGTAAATGTCCATATATACATTTTGTTACATTGTATTTTCCTAATAAGTTTGTAAATTCATTGTTAATATTGTCTTTTACTATTGGTGGATAGTGCATACACACAATGATTGGTTTGTCTTTTCCATACTTAGTTATTCCATCATTAAGAGATAACTCTAATCTGATTAGTTCTCTTTTTTTTATTTTTTCATCTTCTTCACTTTCGTCTATTATATTCCAACCTCTAGTTCCAGCAATTATTTTATCTTCAAATTCATAACTGTTATTGTATAGAAAATCTATATTATTCATATTTATTTCTTTTAGATATTCTCTCATTTTATTTAATGTGCCCCACCAATAATCATGATTTCCTTTTAATAATATTTTCTTTCCTGGTAAATTATTTATAAATTCAAAGTCTTTATATGTATCTTCAAGTTTTAGTTCCCATGAAAAATCTCCTGGTAATAAAACAAGGTCATTATCAGTTACTTTATTTTTCCAATCTTCTTTTATTCTATTTTCATAATCAATCCATCCAAACACATTCATTGGCTTATCTGTGTTGAATGATAGATGTAAGTCTGATATTGCATATATTGACATTTTTTCTCCTATATTTTAACAAAATTTTAAATTTGGCATTGCATTTAACGTTAAGTCTGCTTTATCTCCTTGTAAATATTCGTAATATCCAGCAGAAGCAATCATTGCTGCATTATCTGTACAAAGTTTTAATTCTGGATAGTAGACTTGTATGTTTTTGTCTTTTGCTAATGTATCAAATTTTTCTCTAATATAACTATTAGCAGAAACACCACCTGCTAAAACTATTTTTTTCATTTTAGTTAAGTTTATTGCCTTTTCTACATTTGTTATTAGCATATCTGAAACAGCATCTTCAAAACTTGCTGCTAGATCTGCTTTATTTATATCAGGAGTTTTATGATGTAAGTTTATAACGGCTGTTTTTATTCCACTAAAGCTAAAGTCCAGATTATCCATATGTACTCTTGGTAATTGTATTATAGGTTTTCCATCTTTTGCTAGTTTATCTATTTTAGGGCCTCCTGGATAGCCTAATCCTATTACTCTTGCTACTTTATCAAATGCTTCTCCAATTGCATCATCTTTTGTTTTTCCTAAAATCTCGAATGTTGTATAATCTTTTACATGAACTATTTGTGTGTTTCCTCCAGACATCATAACACATAAAAAAGGTGGCTCTAAATCTTTATGTGTTATATAATTTGCATCTATATGTCCTTCTAAATGATTTACACCAATTAGTGGTTTATTTAGACTATAGCTTAATGCTTTTGCATATGAAACACCAACAAGTAAAGCTCCTACTAATCCTGGTCCATAAGTACAGCTAACCGCATCTATTTGACTTAAGTTTATATTTGCTTCTGAAACTGCTTTTTTCATTACATTAGAAATTACTTCTACATGATTTCTTGATGCAATTTCAGGAACTACTCCTCCATATTTTTCATGTATACTTATTTGTGTATCTATTATATTTGATAGAACTTCTCGTCCATTTTTTACTATTGCAACAGAAGTTTCATCACAACTCGATTCTATCCCGCATTATTATTATGTCTTTCATTTCTTCCATCCTTACTATTACATAAATATTCCGAATATTGCTGATACAAGTGAAAAAATTCCTCCTGAAACTAAGTTTATTACAGGTGATATAATATAACTCATTAAATTAGTTATCCATAATACTAAGAATACTATATAAAATATTTGTGTATTACTTATAAACCAATTTCTTGCATTGTATGGTAAAAATTGTATTAATATTTTTGAACCATCTAAAGGTGGTAAAGGAACTAAGTTAAATACACCTAAACCAATATTTACAGCAATCGCCATTTGCAATGTTATTATTATAATATTTCCTATAGTTGTAAATACAAATGTTGGTGCAAATGTAAGAATAGCAAATAGAACTATAGTTAATACAATAGCAATAAATATGTTCATTAAAGGTCCTGCAAGTGCAACTATTGCTTCTTGTGCAGTCATAGACCTCTTTCTATTAAAGTTTCTCGGATTAATTTGCACAGGTTTTCCCCATCCAAAGTGTACAAATATTAGCATCAAAAATCCTATCGGATCAATATGTGACAATGGATTTAAATTTAGTCTTCCTTGCTGTCTTGGAGTATCATCTCCTAATCTGTCTGCAGCAAATGCGTGTGCAAACTCGTGAAAAGTGATTGCAATTATTACTCCTGGTAGTGTTAACACTAGAGATAATAATTCCATTGGATTTTGTAAATAGCCTATAATTGTTACCCCTGCAAGAATGGCTACTATTATAATTATGACTCTTCTATCTATATTAAACATTTTTTCTTTCCTCTCTCTATTTTAATGTTTATATTATATAATAGAAAAACAAATCTGTAAATATTTTTTATGCTACATATTTTTCTCTA
>CALXJO010000028.1 GCA_944388645.1 uncultured Clostridia bacterium | reverse complement strand
AATTAAAAAGGAGAGATTTACTCCTATTTGGTTAAACCTCCCTTTTTGGAAAAGCTGTTTTCCTATTCTAAGAATCCTTTGTAATGTCTTGTTACAAGTTGAGATTCTAATTGTTGTACTGTCTCTAATGCAACACCAACTACAATTAGTATAGATGTTCCTCCAAATGCTATATTTAGATTTGTAAATCTTGCAAGCATTGGTATTATTGCAATTATTGCTAAAAACAAACCACCTACTATTGTTAATTTTGAAATTACTGAAGATAAGTATTCAGTTGTTGGTTTTCCAGCTCTTATTCCTGGTATAAATCCACCATTTCTCTTAATATTTCCTGATATCTCTGCTGGATTAAACATTGCATATGTGTAGAAATATGTGAATCCTATAATTAATAATAAGTAAACAATTGCATTTGCTATTGTATATCCAATTCCAACACTTGAAGATGATGAGGCAATTGAGAAATTATATATTGTTGCCCAAAATCCTGTTTGTGTTGCAATGTCTCTTACAAATATTTGGATTATCATTGCAGGGAATGTTAAGAATGATGAAGCAAAGATTATTGGCATTACTCCAGCCATTGCTAATTTTAATGGTATATGAGTATTTTGTGCTCCGACCATTTTTCTTCCTACTACTTTTTTAGCATATTGTACAGGTATTCTTCTTTCTGCAAGTTGTATAAATACAACTCCTGCAACTAATATAAGTACTCCTATTACTAATGCTAATGCTTTAATTAATCCAACTGTACTAAATGTTCCTGTTTCAAATATTAATCCCCATACAGCTGTAATTCCTTGTGGTAATCCTGCTATAATACCAACAAATATTAATATAGAAATTCCATTTCCTATTCCTTTATTTGTTATTTGCTCTCCTAACCATATAAGGAATGCTGTACCTGCCATTAATGATATAACAGTTAAAGCTCCTCCCAAAAATCCTGTATCTAAGAATATTCCAGAAGATCTATATGATAAGAATATTCCTAATCCTTCTACTAAAGCTAGTACAATTGTTAACATTTTTGTATATTTGTTAACTTTAGCTTTTCCTTGTTCTCCGCCTTCTTTAACTAATCTTTCTAAGGCAGGAATAACCATTGATAATAGTTGTATTACTATTGAAGCAGTGATATATGGAGTTATAGACATTGCAAATATAGAAAGTCTTGAAAAAGCTCCTCCTGATATTGTGTCTATAAGTCCTGTAACACCATTTGTTGCAGCATTCATTTGTTCTGCAAGCGTAAATGTGTCTACTCCTGGTACCGTTATGTAACATCCTAACCTGAATATTACAATTAATAGTAATGTATATAATAATTTTTTTCTAACTTCAGGTGTTTTTATAGCATTTATTATAGTTTTAAACAATTATATCACCTCTGCCTTTCCACCCAAAGCTTCTATTTTTTCTTTGGCAGATTTAGTAAATCTTACAGCTGTTACATCTACCTTTTTCTCTAGTTTACCTGTTCCTAAGATTACTATACCGTCATTGATTTTGCCAATTATTCCTTCATCAAGCAAAGTTTGAGCTGTTACTTTTTCATTTTTTACTTTAGATAACATTGTTAATGTTACTTCAGTATAATTTTTTGCATGAATATTTGTGAATCCTCTTTTTGGTAATCTTCTATACAATGGTGTTTGACCACCTTCGAATCCACGTCTAACTCCGCCACCACTTCTTGCTTTTTGTCCTTTATGACCTCTTCCAGAAGTCTTTCCTAGACCAGAACCAATTCCACGACCAACTCTAGTTCTTGTTTTACTTTTTTGTGCTGGTTTTAATTCGTCTAATTTCATTTTGTGACTACACCTCCTAATTTTTTGTTTTATTATATCAAAAGTTAAACAATTTGCATATATTTTTATAATATTTCTTCAGGTTTTTTTCCTCTTTTTTTAGCTACTGATTCTACTGTTTGCATATTCTTTAATCCTTCTAGTGTAGCATATACAACGTTTCTAGGATTATTTGTTCCTATAATTTTTGTTCTTATATCTCTGTAGCCAGCAAGTTCTAGTACTGGTCTTACGCTACCACCAGCTATAATTCCTGTACCTGCTGTAGCAGGTTTTAACATAACACTAGCACTACCAAATTTTCCTATCATTTCATGTGGTATTGTTGTTCCAACAATTGAAACTTCAACTAAATTCTTTTTAGCATCTTCAATAGCTTTTTTTATAGCATCTGGAACTTCTGCTGCTTTTCCATTTCCAACTCCTACATGTCCTGCTCCGTCTCCTACAACAACTACTGCACTAAATCTGAAATTTCTTCCACCTTTTACAACTTTAGCAACTCTGTTTATAGCTACTACTTTTTCTTTTAATTCTGTAGAATTTTCTTCTTGCACTATTTTTCCCTCCTTCATGGTAATATCTTTATTAGAACTCTAGCCCTGCTTCTCTTGCAGCTTCAGCTAAATCTTTTATAATTCCATGGTATAAGTAACCACTTCTGTCAAAAACAACAGTTTTTATTTTTTTATCCCCAGCTCTTTTTGCAATTAATGCTCCAACTTCTTTTGCAGCTTCTGAGTTAGCATGTTTTGTTTTTACTTCTTTATCTAATGTAGATGCTGCAGCAAGTGTTACTTGATTTTCATCATCTATTAATTGAACAAATAAATTTTTGTTACTTCTGTATACGCATAATCTTGGGCATTCTGGTGTTCCACTTATTTTTCTACGTACACGCGCATGTCTTCTTTGTCTAGTAGCTTTTCTATCTATTTTTCCAATCATTATTTACTCCTTTCTTAATTGATGTAACAGCATCAATTATTTTAATTTAAGTATTATTTCTTACCTGCTTTTCCTTCTTTTCTTCTTATATGCTCTGTAGCATATTTAATTCCTTTTCCTCTATAAACTTCTGGTGGACGTTTTGCTCTTATTCCATTAGCAACTTCTCCAACTAGTTCTTTGTCTACACCTCTAACTACAATGTGGTTTGCATCTGTTAAATCAAATGAAATACCTGCTGGTGCTTCAACTTCTACAGGATGTGAGTATCCTAAACTTAAAACTAATTTGTTTCCTTGTTTTTGAGCTCTATATCCAACTCCATTTATTTCTAATTCTACTTTGAATTCATTAACAACACCTTCAACCATGTTATGTATTAAAGCTCTTGTTGTTCCATGTAAACTTTTATTTATATTTGTGTCATCTGGTCTTGAAACTTTAATTTCATTTCCATCTAGTTCTACTTTTATGTTTGGATGTACATCTCTTTCAAGACTTCCTTTAGGACCTTTTACAGTAATATGTTGTCCATCTATTTTTACTTCAACTCCAGCTGGTACTGTAACAGGCATATTTCCTATTCTTGACATGTTTATTTTCCCTCCTTTTCGGCTTTTTTGTCTATTAATTTATTTTATATTACCATACGTAAGCTAAAACTTCTCCACCTAAACCTTCTTTTCTTGCTTCTTTATCTGTCATTATTCCTTTTGATGTTGAAATTAAAGCTATTCCTAATCCGTTTAATACTCTTGGTAATTCATCTTTAGATGCATATACTCTTAGTCCTGGTTTACTAATTCTTTTTAATCCATCTATTACTTTCTTACCTTTTTCTGTATATTTTAATGTAATTCTTATTATACCTTGATTATTTTCTTCTTTTATTTCTTCAAAAGATTTTATATATCCTTCTTGGAATAATATATCAGCTATAGCTAATTTCATCTTTGAAGCAGGAATGTCAACAGTTTTATGTTTTGAACTATTAGCATTTCTTATTCTTGTTAGCATATCTGCTATTGGATCTGTAGTAACCAATTTCTTTTACCTCCTTCTTGGTTTATTTTATTTTTACCAACTTGCTTTCTTAATTCCAGGAATTTCGCCATTATGAGCTAATTTTCTAAAGCACTCACGGCAAACTCCATATTTTCTGATGTATGCATGTGGTCTTCCACATATTTTGCATCTATTATATTCTCTTGTCTTGTATTTTTGCTCTCTTGCTTGCTTAACTTTTAAAGATTTCTTAGCCATCAGATTTCTCCTTTCTTTAACTTTTAACTGTCACTTTATTTTAATTAATTTTTAAATGGCATTCCTAATAACTTTAATAGTTCTTTTGCTTCTTCGTCAGTTTTGGCAGTAGTTACAAATATAATATCCATTCCTCTTATTTTGTCTACTTTATCATATTCAATTTCAGGGAATATTAATTGTTCCTTAACACCCATTGAATAATTTCCTCTTCCATCAAAAGAATCTCCAGGTACTCCTCTAAAGTCTCTTACTCTTGGAAGTGCTACATTAAATAACTTGTTTGCAAAGTCATACATTTTTCCTTTTCTTAAAGTAACTTTACATCCAATTGGTACACCTGCTCTTAATTTAAATGCAGCTATAGCCTTTTTAGATCTTGTTACTATTGGTTTTTGACCTGTAATTTGAGATAAATCATTAATAGCATTATCTAATTCCTTAGGATTTTCCTTTGTGTCACCTAAACCTATGTTAATAACAATTTTATCTAGCTTTGGAACTTCCATTACAGATTTATAATTAAATTTTTTCATTAAAGCTGGTACTATTTCCTTTTCATATTGTTCTCTTAATATTTCCATAAGTCTTTATAGACCCTCCTTCCTTTATTATTTTATTTTGCTATTACATTTTTTACATACACGAACTTTTTCACCATTTTCTACTATATATCCTATTCTTGTTGCCTTTCCGCATTTAGGACATACTAATGCTACTTTACTGCTATGTATGCTACCTTCTGAAGGAATTATTCCTCCTTCTTCTCCTTGTCTTCTTGGTTTAACGCTCTTTTTTCTTATATTAACACCTTTAACTATTATTTTTTGAGTTTTTGGTATTATTTCTAGAACTTCTCCAGTTTTTCCTTTATCATTTCCAGATAAAACTTTAACTGTGTCACCTTTTCTTATTTTCATCTTTTATTTTCACCTCACTATTTATTGTTTGCAAAAACTAAATCTTATAGAACTTCAGGTGCTAGAGATAATATTTTCATATAGTCTTTTTCTCTTAATTCTCTTGCAACTGGTCCAAATATACGAGTTCCTCTTGGTGTTCCATCATCTCTTATTATAACTGCAGCATTTTCATCAAATCTTAAATAAGAACCATCTGCTCTTCTAATAGGTTTCTTAGTTCTAACAACTACTGCTTTTACAACTTCACCTTTTTTTACAACGCCACCTGGTGTTGCAGTTTTAACAGAAGCAATTATTATATCTCCAACTCTAGCATATTTTCTGTATGAACCACCTAGAGCTCTAATGCACATTATTTCTTTTGCTCCTGTGTTGTCGGCTACTTTTAATACTGTTTGTTGCTGTACCATTAAACTAGTACCTCCTTTTTTTAATCTTTATTTAAATTATTTTACAATTGCTTTTTCTAATACTTCAACAACTCTCCATCTTTTATCTTTTGATAGAGGTCTTGTTTCCATTACTTTTACTTTGTCTCCAACTTTGCATTCATTATTTTCGTCATGAGCTTTTAATTTATAAGTCTTCTTCTTGATTTTTCCATAAGTTTTATCCATCTCTCTCATTTCAACAGATACAACTACTGTTTTATCCATTTTGTCTGAAGAAACAATTCCTATCATTGTTTTACGAAGATTTCTTTCTTCCATTTTAATCTCCTTTCTTGCATAAATACTTATAATTATTTATAACTATTTGCTTTCTTTTTCAGCTACTTTTTTTGTTCTTTTTGTAGCTGTCTTTTTTGTTTCTTTGCTTTCTTCTTTTTTAGCTTCTGTCTTTGCTTCTTTAACTTCAGCTTTAACTTCTACTTTTTCACCATTTAACTCTCTTTGAGTTAAAACAGTTTTAATTCTTGCAATGTCTTTCTTAACTTCCTTTATTTTCATAGGATTATCTAATCCATTTGTTGCTAAACTAAATCTTAGTTTGAACAATTCTGACTTTAGTTCCCCTAATTCTTTTTGTAAGTCTGGTGAAGACATTTCTCTTATCTTATTTATCTTCATCTAATTCACCACCTATTTCAGTTTCCTTTTTTACAAATTTGCACTTAACAGATAATTTATTAGCAGCAAGTCTTAAAGCTTCTCTTGCAACATCTTCTGTTACATCTGCTAGCTCAAATAATATTCTACCAGGTTTTACAACTGCTACCCAGTATTCAACTGATCCTTTACCTTTACCCATACGAGTATCGGCTGGTTTCTTTGTTATAGGTTTGTCTGGGAAAATTTTAATCCAAACCTTTCCACCTCTTTTTATATATCTTGTCATAGCAACACGGGCTGCTTCTATTTGATTAGAAGTAATTTGACCTGCATCTATTGCTTGTAATCCGTATAATCCATCTGTTATAACATTTCCTCTTGTTGCTTTTCCTCTATTTCTACCTTTTTGTTGTTTTCTGTATTTTGTTCTTTTTGGCATTAATGGCATTATTTGTCTCCTCCTTCCTTTTGCTTTTTAGCTGGAAGAACTTCTCCTTTATATATCCAAACTTTTACTCCAATTTTTCCATATGTTGTGTTTGCTTCTGCAAAACCATATTCTATATCTGCTCTTAATGTTTGAAGTGGTATTGTACCTTCTTTATAGAATTCTGTTCTTGCCATATCAGCTCCACCAAGTCTTCCTGATACAGAAGTCTTTATTCCTAAAGCTCCCATCTTCATTGTTTTTTGCATACATTGTTTCATTGCACGTCTGAATGAAATTCTTCTCTCTAATTGACCTGCAATATTTTCTGCAACTAATTGTGCATCTAAATCTGGGCTCTTAACCTCGATTATATTTAAGTTAACATCTTTTCCTATCATTTTTTGTAATTCTGCTTTTAAGCTTTCAGCTAAATTTCCACCTTTTCCAATTACAAGACCAGGTTTAGCTGTATATACATTAACTTTAACAAATTTAGCAGTTCTTTCAATCTCTATTTTTGAAATTCCGCTAGCATAAAGTTTTTTCTTAACGTATTCACGGATTTTGTGATCTTCTACTAGATAATCTCCAAAATGTTTTGAATCTGCATACCATTTTGAATTCCAGTCTTTTATGATTCCAACTCTTAGTCCGTTTGGATTCATTTTTTGTCCCATTTTATATTATCCTCCTTTTTTATTAGTCTCTTTCTTTAAGAACTATTGTTATATGACTTGTTCTTTTTCTTATTCTTACAGCTGAACCCTTAGCAGCTGGTCTTATTCTTCTTAATGTAGGTCCTTGATTTGCATAAATTTGGTCTACATACAAGTTCTCATGTTTCATTCCATGGTTATTCTCAGCATTTGCAATTGCTGATTTAAGCAATTTTTCTATTATTGCTGATGAAGCCTTTGGAGTGAATTTTACTATAGCTAAAGCTTCTTCTACATTTTTTCCTCTTATTAAATCTGCTACAATTTTAACTTTTCTACTTGAAATTCTAGCATATTTTAAAGTAGCTACTGCTTGTAGTACTTCTTTTTGTTCTTCTTGCTTTGCTTCCACTTTATTTACCTCCTTAAATTATTATTTTGTGGTTGTTGTTTTCTCTCCTGAATGACCTTTAAATGTTCTTGTAGGAGCAAATTCTCCTAATTTATGTCCTATCATTTCCTCTGTAATATATACAGGAACATGTTTTCTTCCGTCATGAACAGCTATTGTGTGTCCAACCATTTGTGGGTATATTGTTGAAGCTCTAGACCATGTCTTTAATACTTCTTTTTTTCCACTTTCATTCATTGCTTCAATTCTTTTTAATAGCTCTGGAGCAACAAATGGTTTCTTTTTACTTGATCTTGACATTATTATTTCCTCCTCTTAGCTATAAATTTATCAGTTCTTGTGTTCTTTCTAGTCTTATGTCCAAGTGCTGGTTTGCCCCAAGGAGTCATTGGTCCTGCGTGTCCTACTGGAGCCTTTCCTTCACCACCACCATGAGGGTGATCTACTGGGTTCATTGCAGATCCTCTTACTTCTGGACGTTTTCCTAAATGTCTTGTTTTTCCTGCTTTTCCTAATTTAATATTTTCATAATCTGCATTTCCAACAGTTCCAATTGTAGCTCTACAATTAAGCATTACTAATCTCATCTCTCCTGAAGGCAATCTTAAATTTGCATATTTTCCTTCTTTAGCCATTAATTGTGCTTCTTGTCCTGCAGCTCTTACTAATTTTCCACCTTGACCTGGATTTATTTCGATATTATGAACCATTGTACCTACTGGTATGTTTTCTAGTTTCATACTATTTCCTGGTTTTATATCTGCTCTTTCTCCAGAAACTACTTTATCTCCATCTTTTAATCCAACTGGTGCTAATATATAAGATTTTGTTCCATCTTCATATTGTATTAAAGCAATATTTGCACTTCTATTTGGATCATATTCTATTCCAATAACTGTAGCTTCCATGTCATCTTTTTGACGTTTAAAATCAATTATTCTATATTTTTGTCTGTTTCCTCCACCTTGATGACGAACTGTAATTCTTCCATAACTATTTCTTCCTGCTTTTTCTTTTTTAACTGTTAATAAAGATTTTTCAGGTGTTTTCTTTGTTATTTCAGAAAAATCTGATACAGTTGTATTTCTTAATGATGGAGTTGTTGGGTTAAAATGTTTCATTCCCATTTTTCAATCTCTCCTTTTTGTATTTTTGATGGATATTTTCCTGCTCCATCTGCAGATATTCTTCTATAAATATTAAGCTCCCATAAATTCATCTATTGAAGTCTTATATTTCTTAGAAATTTTTGTCTCTTTTCCACCTTTTGCAAGATATGTTTTGTCATCTGGATTTGTATCTATAGTAACTATAGCTTTTTTCCAATCTGATGTTTTACCAACATTTCTTCCAACTCTTTTTTCTTTACCTTTTACATTGATAGTATTAACTTTTAATACTTTTACTTCAAAAAGTTTTTCTACTGCATTTGCAATATCAACTTTTGTAGCTTTTTTGTTTACTTTAAAGGTATACTTTCCTTCTTGTATTCCTTCATTACTCTCTTCTGTAATGATTGGTTTTATTATAATATCTTCTGGTCTCATAACTTATGCGTACACCTCCTCTAGTTTCTTTACAGTATCTAATGTAACTACTAATTTACTGTATTTTAATAAATCATATACATTGATTGTTTCAACTAAAGTTGTTTTCACTCCTTCAATGTTTCTTGCTGATTTTTGTACATTTTCATTTCTTTCTGGAAGCATTATTAATGCTTTTCCTTCTACTTTTAAGTTAGAAAGAGCTTTTACCATTTCTTTTGTCTTTATATCTTTTAATGGTAAGCTGTCTACAACTACTAACTCATTTTCTAATACTTTTGAGCTAAGTATTGATTTAACAGCAAGTCTCTTTTCTTTCTTGTTAACAGTATACTTGTAAGAACGAGGTTTTGGTCCTAAAGCTATACCACCTTTAATCCATTGTGGTGCTCTTGTACTTCCTTGTCTTGCACGTCCTGTTCCTTTTTGTCTCCATGGTTTTTTACCACCACCAGAAACTTCACTTCTTGTTTTTGTACTTTGTGTACCTTGTCTTTGATTTGCTAAGAAGTTTACTAAAACGCTATGTACTACAGCTTCGTTTGGTTCAATTCCAAATATGCTTTCATTTAGTTCAACTTCTTTAACCTTTTTTCCATTTATATCATATACGTCTATCTTAGGCATTTTTCTTCCTCCTTCCTTATGCTTTTACACTTGATTTTATTTTTAGTATAGCTCCATTTGCTCCTGGAACACTACCTTTTACTAATATTACATTCTTATCTAAATCTACAGATACAACTTCTAAGTTTTGTATTGTAATTGTATTATTTCCCATACGTCCTGGAAGTTTTTTACCTTTAAATACTCTTCCTGGTGTAGATGTTGGTCCCATAGATCCTGGTCTTCTATGATACATAGAACCATGTCCCATAGGTCCTCTTGATTGTCCATGTCTTTTTATAACACCTTGGAATCCTTTTCCTTTTGATGTTCCTTGAATATCAACTTTGTCTCCTTTTGCGAAAACATCAGCTTTTAATTCATCTCCAACTTTTACGCTAGCTACATCATCAATTCTAAATTCTCTTAAGTGTTTCTTTAATGTTAATTTTGATTTTGTAAAGTGACCTTTAATTGGTTTGTTTACTTTACTTTCTTTAACATCTCCAAATCCTAATTGTACTGCGTTATATCCATCAGATTCTACTGTTTTTACTTGTGCTACAACACAAGGACCTGCTTCTATAACTGTAACTGGAATTACTTTTCCTTTTTCGTCGAATATTTGTGTCATTCCGACTTTTTTTCCTATTAATGCTTTTTTCATTTTAAATTTTCCTCCTAACTATTGGCTGATAATAAAATCAGCATGGTTTTGATTTAAGCTTTTTTAGTCTTGCTTTAAGACAATTTAATTTGTAATAACAATTATTTGATTTCTATATTTACACCAGCTGGTAGCTCAATCTTTGTTAAGCTCTCAATTGTTTTTTGTGTAGGATAAAGAATATCAATAACTCTTTTATGTGTTCTCATTTCAAATTGTTCTCTTGAATCTTTGTGTTTGTGTGGAGAACGTAAAATTGTTACTACTTCCTTTTCTGTTGGTAATGGAATAGGTCCTGAAACTTTTGCTCCTGTCTTTTTAGCAGTATCTACTATTTTTACAGCAGACTGTTCTAAAACTACTGGGTCATAAGCCTTTAGTCTTATTCTAATTTTACCGTTTGTTACTTCTGTTGTTTGATTTTTTGCCATGTAATTTTCCCTCCTTAATAATATTTTTTGGTCGGAAGGTATAAACGCACCCTGGTGTTCTAAACTTTTCCATTATAAAAACCCAAGTTTTTTGCATGATAATCTTGGGATAAGTGCTTTAATATTTATAAACCTTACCGCCTGGTCTAAGCCACGACATGCTCCATGAAAGTTCCCTCCAACCCCTGGTTTTTAGGTGATTGTAGCCACATTTCACTTCAACGCTATCTTACATGCTCTGA
>CALXJO010000027.1 GCA_944388645.1 uncultured Clostridia bacterium | reverse complement strand
AATCTATTATTTAAAATAGCAGCAATAGGAATTTTAGTGGCTGTTTTATACCAAGTATTAGTAAGAGCTGGAAGAGAAGACCAAGCAATGATGACAACACTTGCAGGACTTATTATTGTGCTTACAATGGTAATAAAAGAAATAAGTTCATTATTTGATACAGTAAGAACAATATTTAATCTTTAAAAGGAGCTAGCATGGATATTGTAAAAATAATTGGTATAGGACTAATTGCATTAATAATAATTGTAATTATAAAGCAGTACAAGCCAGAATTTGCAATATATGTTTCTCTTGGAGCAGGAATTTTAATATTTGCACTAATTGCAGCTAAAATGTCTGGAATAATTGATATATTAAAAAGTTTAGCAAATAAGACAGCAATCAATAGTGATTTTTTAGTTTTATTAATAAAAATTACTGGAGTTGCAATACTTACTGAATTTGCAGTAAGCGTTTGCAAAGATTCAGGAGAAAGTGCTATTGCAAGTAAAATTGATTTAGGCGGAAAAGTAATAATAATGTCAATGTCAATTCCTATCATGTCAAGTTTATTAGAAACAATAATAAAAATTTTGCCATAGAATAGGAGATAAAATGAAAAAAATAATATTAATAATTATTATACTCATAACAATCTTTACGCCAACAGCCAATGCAGAAGAAACAAATACCACAGATGTAGACACAGACGCAATTTTAGAAAGTCAGTCAGAAACACTTGGAATATCAAGTTTTATAGAAGAGGCAGATAAATATAAAAGTGATGAGTTTGAATTAGATGTAGGAGAACTAATAACCGGAGCGATAAAAGGAGAAATAGACAACCAAACAATTGGACAGCAAATTTTAAACTTATTATTTAGCCAAGTTGGAGAAGCTATAAAATCTATAGGAATAATATTAGTTATAGTAGTTATATCAAGTATTCTTAAAAGCATAAGTGATGATTTAGAAAATAAATCAATTGCCCAAATATCACATTATGTAACATACATATTAATAGTAACAATTATAATGAAAAACTTTTCAGACATAATTGTAATGATACGAACTTCCATAGAAAACCTAGTAGGATTTTCAAACTCGTTAATCCCATTATTAATCACATTAATGCTAACAACGGGAAATATTGCATCTGCTAGCATGTTACAACCAATTATATTATTTATAATAACATTTATAGGCAACTTTATTAACACAATATTAATTCCGGCTTCGCTTGTTGCAGTAGCATTAAATGTAATATCAAACATCTCAGACAAAGTTCAAATAGATAAATTAGGTACATTTATAAACAAAACAGTTATATGGATTTTAGGAATTGTACTTACAATATTTGTTGGAGTAGCCTCTCTTGAAGGAAGCATAACAAACGGAGTAGATGGTCTTACAGTAAAAACAACTAAAGCAGCAGTATCTAACTTCATTCCAATAGTAGGAAAAATTTTAGGAGATGCAGTAGAAACAGTAATGAGTTGTAGTAACATTCTAAAAAATGCAGTAGGCATAGTTGGTGTAATTATTATTTTAAGCATATGTATCATGCCAATAATAAAACTTGCAGCATTAATGGGAGTTTATTATCTGGGCTCTGCTCTATGCCAACCAATTGCAGATAAAAAAATTGTAGATTTACTAGGTCAAATAGGCGGAACATTTAAATTACTTTTAGCAATAATGTGTAGCATATCTGTAATGCTTGTTATTGGAGTAACTCTGGTTATAAAAATATCTAACAGTGGTTTAATGATGGGAAGCTAAGGAGGAATAATTGTGATTGACTTTCTTTCAAATTGGGCACAAGGGATTATAGTTGCAGTAATAATTGCTACAATAATAGAAATGATTTTGCCAAATGGTTCAAGTAAAAAATATGTAAAAGTTGTAGTTGGCATATATATTCTTTTTACAATAATATCTCCAATAATTACAAAATTTTCAAGTAATAACTTTAATATAAATGACATTTTAGATACTAAAGCATATGAAGAGCAAATGGCTAAAAGTGATGAAGATATATCTAAAAAAATAGAAGAAAACAACAATAGAACGATTAAAGATATATACCAGTCAAATTTAGAATCTGATATAAAAGCAAAACTAAAAGACAAAGGTTATGAGGTTTTAAATACATATATACAAATTAGAGATGATGAAAATTATACTATAGAATTTATTAGCTTAAGTTTAGATAAAAAAGAAACAGAAGAAAGCAATCAAGTAAGAAATATAGAGATAGAAGAAGTAAATATTCAAATAGGTGAAACAAACACGCAAGAAAGTGATACTAGCCTAGCGTCTAGTGAAAAACAAGAAATTGCTGAATATATTAGTAGTACATATGATATTGATATAAAAAACATAGAGATACTTTAAACAAAAAGGGGGAACTTAATTTGTTAAAGGAAAAATTAGATAAATTTAAAGAAAAGTTCAAACCTAAAGAAGGAGAGAACAACAAAAGAAAAATAGAAAATCTTGTTTTATTTGTAATTATCTTAATTGTAACAATAGTTGCAATTAACTACATATGGAATGGAGATAATAACAAAAGCGATACAATTACAAATGATGCTTCAGGCAAAAGGCTTGCCTCAGAAGAAAATATAATTACAAATGATGCTACAACTTCATCTTCAGATGGAATAGAAGAAAAACTTGAGAATATACTTTCTAATATAAAAGGAGTAGGAGAAGTAAAAGTGCTAATTACATATTCACAAACAAGTAGGGTAATACCAATGTATGATGAAGACACAAGCTCTACAATTACCGAAGAGACCGACTCCCGGAGGTGGAACAAGAGTAGTAAATGAAACTAGCACAAGTAAAGAAATAATATATGAAGAAAATGATGGAGTTAGAACCCCAATGACTCAAAGTGTTGTAAACCCTAAAATAGAAGGAGCGATAATCACAGCAACAGGTGCAGGAAATGCAGATGTAAAAACTAACATTGTTCAAGCAGTAGAAGCAGTTACAGGTCTTGCAACATATAAAATACAAGTATTTGAAATGAAATAGAAAGGCTAAAATATGTGCCTTTTCTAAAATAAAGGCGAGAAAGGAATACAATTATGAAAAATATATTAAAGAAAAACCAAGTAATAATCTCTGCAATTGCAATAATGCTTATTGCTGCAGGCTATATGAATTATACAGCAAATACAAAAGATGCACTAGAAGCTTCTGTACTTGCAGACACAGAAGCTTATGCCCAGTTAGGTGATGCAACATTAGTTTCTGCAAATGTAACAGATAACACAACTATCGGCACAGCAATTTCTACAAACACAGAAAACACTGAAAATATAGAAAATAGTGAAAACACTGGAAATACTGAAAATACTGAAAATACTGAGGTTACACAAACTAGTAGTAGTTCTAGTGATGAATATTTTACAGAATCTAGACTAGAAAGAGAAAAAATGTACTCTCAAATGCTAGAAAGCTATCAAAACATATTAGAAAATAGCCAAATATCAGAAACACAAAAAGAAATATCCCAAAATGAAATAAAAAACATAAATGACACAAAAAATGCTATAATGATAGCAGAAAACCTAATAAAAAATAAAGGATTTGAAGATGTAGTAATATTTGTTAATGGAGAAAGCATAAGTGTTATTATAAAAGGAGCAGAAATAACACCAGAGCAAATAGCACAAATACAAAACATAGTATCTAGAGAATTATCTGCAGAGGTCGATAATATACACATAAGCAATAAAGAATAGGATATTTTTGGGTGTTTTTGGGGACACTTTCAAAAAACACCTTTTAGCTGTTTCTGGGGACAGGTCTTAAAAAAACATTTAGAGAAATAGTAGACCTGTCCCTAAAAACATCTTTTGGGTGTCAAAAAAAAGTGTCCCCCAAAACACCTTTTAGATGTATTAGGGGACAGGTTCAAAAAAGATTTTAAAAGTTTAATATTTTGTACAGTATACTGAACAAAATGTTAAAAAAACACAATTTTGTATAGTGTACTGTACAAAATTGTTGACGAAAAGAAATATTTAAGTTATAATAAATTTAGAAGGAGGATTTATTATGATTATTCGTGAAAAATATTTATCTAAAATTAGACCATTTTATGATCAGGATTTAATTAAAGTTATTATGGGAATTAGAAGATGTGGTAAATCAGTAATATTATTACAAATTATTGATGAACTAAAAGAGAAAGGAATACCAGAATCTCAAATAATCTATATAAACTTTGAAAATGAAGATTATTCTTTTATTAAGGATGATTTGGATTTGCACAATTATATAAAAGAAAAAATAATTAATACTGAAAAATATTATTTATTCTTTGATGAAATTCAAAATGTAGAGCACTGGGAAAAGGCAATTAACTCATTTAAAGCATCTAAAAATGTATCAATATTTATAACAGGTTCTAATAGTGATTTGCTATCTGGTGAACTTGCTACACATATTGCAGGAAGATATGTAAGCTTTAAGGTTTATCCTTTTACATTTAAAGAAGTATGTGAATTAAAAAATTTAACAGATAAACAAGATATAGAGACAGCTTTTAATGATTACATTATTTGGGGTGGAATGCCTCAAAGATTTATGATGACTGATGAATTCCAAGTTAGAACATATTTAACAGATGTTTATGATTCAATTTTAGTCAAAGATATAATATCTAGATTTAATATAAAAGACTTAGATTTGTTCAATAGAGTAGTAGAATATATAGTAACAACTCCATCGCAAAATTTTTCAGCAGATAATCTATCAAATTATTTTGCAAATAAAGATGATAGAGATGTTTCTAAAAACACGCTATATAACTATTTAGAATATATGGCAAAAGCGATGTTGGTTAATAAAGCAGAGAGATATGATGTTAGAGGAAAAAGAATATTAACTGGTAAATACAAATATTATTTAACAGATTTAGGACTAGGTCAAATTAAAAATACTGGAAAGAGGTTACAGATAGGTGCATATTTAGAGAACATAGTATATAATGAATTAATTTCTGCTGGATACGATGTAAAAATTGGTGGAATAGACAAAGGAGAGATTGATTTTATAGCAACAAGATTCAAGGAAAAGATTTATATACAAGTTGCATATATTTTAGCAGATGACTCAGTTGTAGAAAGAGAATTTGGCGCTTTTAAAACAATAGAAGATAATTTTCCTAAATATGTGCTTACAATGGATAAATTAGATTTTTCACAAGATGGTATTATTCATAAAAATATTATAGACTGGCTATTAGAAGATAGATAATATATCTTGCAAACTTTAGAAAATTGTGATAAAATGTTAACATAAAACCCAAAGGAGGGATTTTATGGACAGCTTGTGGTTGGAAGTTGCGTATGATGCTGACAATCAGGCCAAAGTAACATTTGTGTGCCTGAATGACAAGCATCGTGCAGAAGCGTTTGCAGAGCGGATGTGCATAAGAAGAACTGGACCTCGGTTCTTTGCGTAGCCGGAAAGACTATGTGACAGTTCTTGCCTATTGGATTAACATTATGGCAAGAGAGAGCTAACAACCAAAAGCAGATGGCGGAGCTTTATAACAAGCCCCGCCATTCTTTTCGCCCAAAAAAGGGCGTCCCTAATGGGCGAAAAAATTATTTGAAAAAAATGTCTAAATATGCTATAATACTAACATAAAAACCATGAGGAGGTTTTTGTATGAAACAATATTGGCTCGAATTGCATCTTGACCAAGACAATGTGGTCAACGTGACGTTTGCAAGCCGGGAAGACATGCAGACAGCAGAAAGCTATGCAAAAGAACTTTCTGCTAGACGCTTAGGAGCAAGTCTCTATGTGAAAAGTCGCAGTGACTTTGCAAAAATCTTGGCAAGGTGTGCTACGCTCATCGAGGAGGAGAGCTGATATGGGTGGTGGAGCTTTATAACAAGTTCCACCATTTCTATATAGTTAAACATATCAACTTCTGAGTAAAATTTATATTTGACAAATGTAAAATATGTGTTATAATAAAAATAGAAATAAGGAGCCACACAAGTGGTCGCCATTAGTTTAATGTATAAAAATACACACTCTAAACGGCAAGCAGAGTGTGTATTTGTATTTTAATTTTTGCCTAAAATATGTACAAGTACAATAATTAAGGCAATAGTAATGATAGTTACTGATACAAGACCAGTAAAAAGTAATATAATAAATTGTAATAAAAATTCTACCATACACATCACCTCCTTTGAGGAGGCGACACACTTCTGCTTCTCCTTACTTCTGAGTAAAATTATACAAATAACTTAATTATAAGTCAATAAAAAATTAGAAAAAAATGTAAATGATTGTTGCAATTTATAGCCAGTGTAAATTTTCGAAAATATATAAAGAAATTTAAAATGGCTGTGAATTGTGATAAAAATTTATTTGGAATTTTACTAAATATTTCTAAAATTGTTGTAATTTCTCATCTTTTTGGTATAATATTATAAGAAAAACTAAAAGATAAATATAAAATAAAGAACATAGGAGGATAAAGGAAATGTTAAAAAAAGTTGCAATTTTAGCAAATGGTGGAGATGTATCTGGATTTAATGCTGTAATTAGAGCTATTGTAAAAACTGCAGAGGAAAACGGAATAGAATGTTATGGATTTATAGAAGGTTATAGAGGACTACTTAATAATGATTATATAAAATTAAGCACAGAAGGAAATAAAATAGCATCAGGAATACTTCCTAAAGGAGGTTCAATAATAGGATCTTCTACAAATGCAAATGTTTTTAATTATAAAGTAGTAATGCCAAATGGAGAAGTAGAATACCAAGACTTATCTGATAAATGCGTACAAAATATAAAAGATGATGGATTTGACTGTGTATTTACGTTAGGAGGAGATGGAACACAAAAATCTGCAAGAGATTTATTTTTAAAAGGAATAAATGTAATAGGTGTTCCAAAAACAATAGATAATGATGTTGCATGTACAGAAATAACATTTGGTTATAACACAGCAGTATCTGTTGCAACAGAAGCATTAGATAGACTTCACACAACAGGTGAAACACATCATAGAATAATGGTTCTAGAGGTAATGGGAAGATACGCAGGATGGATTGCATTAGAATCTGGTATTGCTGGTGGAGCAGATATTGTTTTAATTCCAGAAATACCATATGATATAAACTCAGCTGTTAAAAAAATAAAAGATAGAAGTGCAGTTGGTAAACGTTTTAGTATAGTAGTTGTTGCAGAAGGTGCTATGCCAAAAGGTGGAACAATTACTGTAGAAAATGTAAGAAACAATGGAAAAGGTGTAGATAACAATAAATTAGGTGGAGCAGGACAAAAAGTTACAAAACAATTAGAAGAACTAACAGGTTTTGAAGCAAGATGCACAGTTCTTGGCTATATGCAAAGAGGCGGAACTCCTACAGCATTTGACAGAGTTTTATCTACAAAATATGGAGCAAAAGCTATGGAGCTTGCAATGGAAGGGAAATTTGGAACAATTGCAGTAATAAAAAATGGAAGGCTTGATTATGCAACATTAGAAGATGTTGTTGGAAATAACAAAGAAATAGGAGCAGCATCTGGAAATACACCAGAGAGCAATTTAAGAAAAGTACCAATGGATGATGATTTGGTAAAAACAGCAAGAGATATAGGAATTTGCTTAGGAGACTAAAGGAAAAGCAATAGATAGATAAGTACATCTATTGATAAATATAAATTAAACTTAAAATAGAGAGGAATAGATGTAAATGAAAGACTTTAAAGATTTACTTGCAAAAGAAATAGCAAAAGTAAGTAACATAGATGAAGAAAAGATAAAAGAAAATTTAGAAGTACCAAAGGATAGCACAAATGGAGATTATGCATTTCCATGCTTTATACTAGCAAAAGAATTAAAAAAAGCACCAGCTCTTATTGCTACAGAATTACAAAGTAAAATTGCACAAGAAATAAATAATGAAGATATAAAAGAAGTAACTGCAGTAAACGGCTTTTTAAACTTTAAAATAAACAGACAAAAAATGGTAGAAGAGCTTGCAAAAGAATTTGATGAGAAAAAAGAAAACTATGGAAGTGGAAACCAAAATAAGAATATAGTAATAGACTATTCCTCACCAAATATTGCAAAACCATTCCACGTTGGACATTTACGTACAACTGTAATTGGCGGAGCATTATATAACATATACAAATTTTTAGGAAATAATGTTACAGGAATAAATCATTTAGGAGATTATGGAACACAATTTGGAAAGTTAATAGAAGGCTATAAAAGATGGGGAAAAGAATATAACATAGAAGAAAATCCAATAGATGAACTTACAAAAATATATATAAGAATAAACAATCTTTGCAAAGAAGATGAATCTGTACTTGAAGAATGTAGAAATAATTTTAAAAAACTAGAAGATGGAGATCCATATTGTAAAGAATTATGGGAGAAATTCAGAGCTCTTAGCTTAAAAGAATTTGAAAAAGTATATAAAATGCTTGGTTCTAAATTTGACTCATATAATGGTGAGGCTTTCTATGTAGACAAAATGCCAGAGGTAGTAAACTTACTACAAAAATCTGGAAAGCTTGTAGATTCAGAAGGTGCAAAAGTTGTAGACTTAGGAGAAGATATGCCTCCATGTATAATAATAAAATCTAATGGTTCTTCTACATATGCAACAAGAGATTTAGCAGCAATACTTTATAGAGCAAGAACATATGATTATGATAAAGCAATTTATGTTACATCTTATGAGCAAATATTACATTTTAAGCAAATATTTAAAACAGCTATATATTTAGGATTAGACGAAAAATATATTAAGGGATTAGAGCATGTACCATTTGGTATGGTATTATTAAAAACAGGTAAAATCTCTACAAGAGAAGGAAATATTATAAAATTAGAAGATTTACTAAATGAAGCTGTAGAAAGAAGCAAAAAAGTAATAGAAGCAAAAAATCCAAATTTGGAAAACAAGGATGATGTTGCACATAAAGTTGGAATAGGTGCAGTAATATTTAATGATTTATCAAATAGTAGAATAAAAGATGAAATATTTGATTGGGACATAATGTTAAACTTTAATGGAGAAACTGGTCCATATATTCAATATATGTGTGTAAGAACAAAGAGTGTATTAGAAAAAGCAGGCTACATTCCAGAGCTTAAAGATGTGGATTTATCAAAATTAGATGATGAAAATTCTAAAAATTTAGTAAATATTTTATATAATTTTAACCAGACATTAGTAAATGTAACAGAAAAAGAAGAACCTTCTATACTTTCAAGATATTTAATATCTCTTGCAAAAGAATATAGTAGTTTCTACAACAATTGTCATATTTTAAATGAAGATAAAAGTCTTCAAGATGCACGTTTATATTTAACATACATGGTTAAAACAGTGTTAGAAAAAGGATTAAATTTATTAGGAATCCAAGTGCCAGACAAGATGTAAAAGGAGTTTTATGAATAAAAATATTTTAAAACATGTAATTAGATATGTACTAATGATAGCAATAATAATTTTATGTTGTATAATATTTAACTTCTCTTCAGAAGATGGCCCAAAGTCTTCTGGAACAAGTGGCAAAGTTGCAAGTATATTAATAGATATATTTGCAGATGGAAAAAACATGTCACCACCAGAAAAAGCATCTATGGTAGAAATGCTACAGCCATTTGTAAGAAAAGGTGCACATTTTTCTATTTATATGCTACTTGGAATACTTTTAATGTGCTGTATGCTAACATTTAAAATAAGTAATGTATATAAATTTGATATAAGTATAGCGGTTTCATTTTTATATGCATGCACAGATGAATTGCATCAAAGATTCATTCCTGCAAGAAGCGGTCAATTTACAGATGTTTGCCTAGACACATTAGGTTCAGCTTGTGGAATATTAATTGTATGGCTAATAGTTATAATAATTCATAAAATAAAAAACAAAGATGCAGATAAGCCTAAAAAATTAGCAGAAAAAAATGAAGTTACAGATAAAAAAAGAAAAATAATGTTTATAGCAAGCACAGGTGGACACTTAAATGAATTAATGCAATTAAAACCATTATTTAAAAAATATGATTACCACATAGTTACAGAAAAAACAAAAGTAGATAATAGCTATAAAGAAGAATACAAAAACAAAATAAGTTTCTTAATATATGGAACAAAAAAATACCCAATACGATATATATTTAAGTTTTTAGCAAACTGTTTTATAAGCTTATATTACTTTTTTAAATATCAGCCAGAAGTAGTTATAACCACTGGAACACATACTGCAGTGCCTATGTGCTATATTGCAAAAATATTTGGAAGTAAAGTTATATTTATAGAAACATTTGCAAATAGAACAACAGGAACAGTAGCAGGAAGGCTTGTTTACCCAATAGCAGATACATTTGTTGTTCAATGGGATGAAATGCTAAAAGTATATCCTAAAGCTGTATGTTGGGGGTGGATTTATTAATGATTTTTGTTATACTTGGAACCCAAGATAAAAAATTTCCAAGACTATTAGAAGCAATACAAAAAAAGATAGATGAAGGAAAAATAAATAAAAAAGAAGAAATAATAGTACAAGCAGGTTCTACAAAATTTGAGTCAAAAGACATGAAAATAATGGATTATATTCCAGTAAAAGAATTTGAAGAATTAATAGACAAAGCAGATTTAATAATTTGCCATGCAGGAGTTGGAACAATATTAACAGCACTTAAAAAAGGTAAAAAAATAATTGCAGCTGCAAGACTAAAAAAATATGGAGAACATGTAAATGACCATCAGCTACAAATTTTGGACAACTTTACAACAGAAGGGTATATCTTAGCACTAGAAGACTTTGACAAAATAGATGTATTAATAAAACAAGCTAGAAACTTTACACCTGCAAAATTTAAATCAAACAAAAAATTCTTTTTAAAAGAATTAGAAAGAGAAATAGATATAAGCTAAAGCTGTTTTCGGGAGGCACCTCCCAAAAACAGCTTAATTTATTAACAGCTTAATTTATATAATGCATATTGATTTAACGATACACCTTCTTTTTCAGCTTCTATGGTTAGTTTGTAGTGTAGAGATTTTGGTATTCTTACTATGAACTTGCCACTAAAATTCTCATAACCAACCGGTAAAGGAATTTTAAATCCGTTCTCTAATTTTGTTTCTATCCAACCCTCCATAGCCTCTCTTAAATTATTATAGGCTTCTTCAAAAGTATCTCCAGT
>CALXJO010000026.1 GCA_944388645.1 uncultured Clostridia bacterium | reverse complement strand
CTTGGAAAAATTTAACTATATTATTACAAAAATGTAAGGTAAATGTCACGATAATCGATGGTAAAAAGATGTTTTTAGATTTATAATTAGAACAAGTAAATGGAAAGGAGATTTTTTATGAGCAATGTACTAGAGGTAAAAAATATAGAAAAATATTATGGAAATAAATCTAATTTAACAAAAGCTATCTCGGGAATCAGTTTTAATGTTGCAGAAGGAGAGTTTGTTGGAATAATGGGAGCATCTGGTTCTGGAAAAACAACACTATTAAACTGTATTTCAACAATAGATAGAGTTACAGCAGGAACAATATTAATTAACAATCAAGATATAACTAAATTAAAAGGAAATAAATTAAACAAGTTTAGAAGAGAGGAACTAGGATTTATATTTCAAGATTTTAATTTATTAGACACACTTACAGCATATGAAAATATTGCACTAGCACTAACAATACAAAAAGTAAATCCACACGAAATAGATAAAAGAGTAAAAGAAGTAGCCCAAAAGTTAAACATTTCAGAAATTTTAAATAAATATCCATATCAAATATCAGGTGGACAAAAACAAAGAGTAGCATCAGCAAGAGCAATAATTACAAACCCTAAAATAGTACTGGCAGATGAGCCAACAGGAGCACTAGACTCAAAATCTGCAAGACAATTATTAGAAACATTTGAATGTTTAAATCAAAATTTAGGAGCAACCATTTTAATGGTTACACATGATGCCTTCACTGCAAGTTATGCAGACAGAATTATATTTATAAAAGATGGAAAAATCTTTAACGAAATTATAAAAGGTAAAGATACAAGAAAAGAATTCTTTGAAAAGATAATAGAAGTACAAACACTTCTTGGAGGTGATTTGAACGATGTTATTTAAGCTTTCAATAAAAAACATGAAAAAAAGTATCAAAGATTATGCAATATACTTTTTAACATTAGTACTTGGAGTCGCAATTTTTTACATGTTTAATTCTTTAGACAGTCAACAAGCAATGCTTGAAGTATCGCAATCTACAAGAGAAATGATTCAGCTAATGATAAGTATGCTTGGAATGGTATCTGTTTTTATTGCAATAATATTTGGATTCTTAGTAGTATATGCAAATAATTTCTTGATAAATAGAAGAAAAAAAGAATTTGCAATATATATGACATTAGGAATGGGAAGAAGACAAATATCAGCAATTATATTAATAGAAACAATATTAGTAGGAATTATATCTTTAATAGTAGGTATATTTATAGGAGTATTTGCATCTCAATTTATGTCTGTATTAGTTGCAAAACTTTTTGAAGCAGATATGAGAGAATTTACTTTTGTATTTTCAAAGAGTAGTTGCATACAAACATGTATCTGCTTTGCAGTAATATATGTAATAGTGATGATATTTAACACAATAACAATTTCAAAATACAAATTAATAAACTTAATGAATGCTAGCAAGAAAAATGAGACAGTAAAAATAAAAAATCCTATTATATCAATTTTAATATTTATTATTTCAGCTGTAATATTAGGATATGCTTACTATTTAGTTACAGGTGGAATTAACAAATTAAATACAGAAGAAAAAATTATGATTCCAATATTAATGGGAATAGTAGGAACAATAGGAATATTTTGGTCATTATCTGGATTTATATTAAAAGTATTACAATCAAGAAAGAAGATATATCTAAATGGAACAAATATGTTTGTGTTAAGGCAACTTAACAACAAAATAAATACAACAGTGGTAAGTATGACTGTTATTTGTATAATGTTATTTATGACAATAAGTATATTATCTAGCAGTTTATCTTTACAAACTTCTATGGATAAAGAATTAGAAGAAACAACACCAGTAGATGTAAATTTGTATAAAACAGCAAATCTTCCAGAAAGCTATACAAATCCCAAAACAGGACATACAACTTATTACACAGAAGAGCAAATAGAAGATTCAAGAAGTTCAGTAAGTTACACACTAGAAACAAATGGATTTGATATGAACATGCTTAAAGATATTGTAGAAATTCCTATTTATACAGTTCCAGGTTGGACTTGGACCTACAGTTTAGGAAACTATTATGAAACAGCAAAAGCACAATTTGCCAATTTAGCTTATGATACTCCTGAAACAGTAGTTAAAGTGTCTGATTATAATAAAATTGCTAAATTATATGGTAATGAACAATATAGCTTAGAAGATGACGAATATATTGTACTTTGTGATTTCGACTCAATGAAACAAATAAGAGATAGTGCATTAAAAGAAAACTTTACGATACAAATTAATGGAAAAGAATATCATTCAAAATATGATGAATGTAAAAATGGCTTTGTTAATATTTCTACAAGTCATACAAATACAGGTATTATTTTAGTACCAGATAGTTTTGAATTGAAAGATGAATGGAAAGAACAGCAATTTTTAGCAGCAAATTATAATGCAGATACAGAAGAAGAAAAACAAGAAATAGAAAACGTTTTTGTAGGAAATGATGATGCGGAATTTGTAAATAACTTAGAAGAAAAAGGAATTGATGTTGAGGGAATGACTAAAATTAGCATAATAGAAGCAAGTAAAGGACTAACTTCAATTATAATATTTATTGCAATTTATTTAGGAATAATATTCTTAATTGCAAGTTCAGCAATATTAGCACTAAAACAATTAACCGAAAGTTCTGATAATAAACAAAGATACTCAATTTTAAGAAAAATTGGTTGTGATGAAAAGATGATCAATCAAGCTTTGTTTAGACAAATTTTCATATTCTTCATGTTACCATTGGCTTTAGCAATAATACATTCTATATTTGGAATAAAATTTATTCTCTCTATGATGGCAATGCTTGCAAGTCCTGAAGAACTATTACCTTCAATTATAGCAACTGCATTAATTATAGGAATAATTTATGGATTATATTTCTTAGCAACCTACCTAGGAAGCAAAAATATAATTAAGGAGGAAGAATAGTATGGAAAGTTTAAAAGAAAAAATCCCAATGATAATAGCTGTTGTAATTGTTATTGTTCTATTGATAGGAGCATATTACTTCATATTTGTTTATAAAACTGCCTACTATGTTCAAATAGATAATACAAAAATTGAGCAAGTCTCAACCTCAGATGATATGAAATATGAATACACATTAACAGCATATAACAAAAATGGAAAGGAAAAAGAGGTAAAGTTTAAAACAAGTAGAGAATTAAGAGAAGGAGCTTATCTAGAATTAGATGTAATGGTAACAAGAGGAGTAATAGATTGGAGAGAAGTACAACAAGAAGAATTACCAGACAAAGTAAAATCGCGGATTAGGAATTTAAGTAAATAAAATGTGCTAATTGTAGAAAGAAACAATTAGCACAAAATAGCATCCATTTTATCTTAAAAATACTCTATATTTTAACGTATAGAGTATTTTCTATATTCTTTAAAAAATCTTAAACTTGTTCTCTATAAAGAGTAGCAAATATGAGTAAAAATTGTTATAATATTATTATATTATTATAAAGGAGAAAAATATGGGGTTAATTGGAAATATATTATGGTTTATATTTGGAGGGCTTTTTAGTGGTCTTTCATGGGTATTATCTGGCGTTATTTGGTGTATTACAATTATTGGAATACCATATGGAAAGCAATGCTTTAAATTTGCAAGTCTTGCTTTTGCACCTTTCGGAAAAGAAATAGAATATGGTGGAGGAGTACCATCGTTACTTGCTAACATCATTTGGATAATTTTCTTTGGAATTCCTATGGCTATAGAAAATGCTATATTTGGGTGCATCTGGTGTATAACAATAGTAGGAATACCATTTGGACTTCAATTCTTTAAGATTGCAAAACTTTCGCTAGCACCATTTGGAGCTAAAGTTATATAAAATAAAAGAAAGGTAAAATATGAAGAAAATAATTATTCCTATAATAATTTTTATAATTATTATATTAGTTGTAATAATTTATCTACTATATATATTTAACTATATACCACACAAAAAATATACAAATGCAGATTTTAATATAGAAACTTATAAAAGTAATATAGACTTTGACAATGATGGAATAGATGATCAAACAGATGTGTTGGATGGGGTAAAAAATTATGTAGCGAGAAATCCTAAATATAAAAGTAAATATTATGAAACAGGATATCCAAATGATGAGTATGGAGTTTGTACAGATGTTGTTGCATTTGGGCTAAATAATGCAGGTTATGATTTAATGACACTAGTAAATGAAGATATTAAAAATAATATAGATAGCTACAATATAGAAGTAATAGATAAAAATATAGATTTTAGAAGGGTAAAAAATTTAAAAATTTATTTTGAGAGAAATGCTATTTCCTTAACAACAGATGTAAGCAAAATTGAAGAATGGCAAGGAGGAGATATTATCATTTTTGAAAATCATATTGGAGTTATATCAGATAGTAGAAATAAAAACGGAGTACCTTTTGTAATTCACCATGCAAATCCATTTCAGAAATATTATGAAGAAGATATATTAGAAACTAGAAATGATATAGTAGGACACTATAGAATAAGCTGAAAATAAGCATTCTACTACAAGTAAACTAACGGTCGAGAAAACTAAACCAATAATTGGTTTACCTTAAACACAAAATACAGTATCATTTTAGTAAAATAAACACAGGAGGTTTGAATTATGAAAAGTATAGGAGAAACAATTGCGACTTTAAGAAAGGAAAAAGGAATGACACAAAGCCAGCTTGCAGAAAAAATGAATGTTACAGATAAAGCAGTTTCTAAATGGGAAAGAGATTTATCTTGTCCAGATATTAATACAATATCTAAATTAGCAGATGTGCTTGGTGTATCTGTTGAAGAACTTTTAAAGGCAAAAAAGAGTGAATATACAGGTAGTAAAATAAAAGATTTATTTAACTTAATATTAAAAGCAGTAGCTGTTGCAATGGGAATTGCAGTTATAGTTTTAAATATATTAGATAAGACAGATATAAAAACTTCAATAATATTATTAGGAATAGGAATCTTTTGTATAGGACTATATTTACTAGATGATAAAAATACGAATGAGTTAAAATGAGCCTAAAACTTTTTAGGTTCATTTTATTTACTTTATTTATATTATATGTTATTTTATAAACGTGAGGTAAAAGAAATGTTAAATATTGAATTTCAAGAAAAACTAGATGAAGAATTATCTATTTTTATAGATGAAGAATTTAATAAATATGCCATGAAACATGGAGTGATTTGCAATTATACGCCATTTAACTTTGTTGCAAAAGATGACAATAAAGTTGTTGGAATAATAACAGGAAAATCATATTACAAAGAAGTACATATAAGTGACCTTATTGTATTAGAAGAATATCGTGGTAATGATCTTGGAACAAAACTTGTAAAAACAGTTGAAGACTATTATAAAGGTAAAGGCTTTGAAAATATTAATTTAACTACTTATGAATTCCAAGCACCCGAATTTTATAAAAAATGTGGCTATAAAGTAGAATTTATAAGAGAAAACAAAGAAAATCCGAAGCTTACTAAATATTATCTAGTCAAATATTTTTAATAGTCAACAAAAACAAATATTTTTATTTAAAAGTAAAAATTTATTTATAAATTTAATAGAATTGCTAGACAAAATAATACTAATACTGTAAAATATTACCATAGGAAATGGTAGTAAGCAGATGTGGTTTTGCCACCTAATTTTTACGATTCTTCGTAGGAAGGGTGGTGATGTTTATGGTTAAAGTAATACTATTTTTGATAATAGCATTAATGTTTTCTTTAACATTAAACGTTGCCTTAATTGCAGTTCTTTATAAGAACTGGATTGATAAGCAACTACATAAATAAAAAAACTCACATCTGTACTTTTGCAGAGTAGATGTGAGTTTAACTCTATTCGGCGAAACCACGTTTGTGGATTGTCATTTCCTATATCTATTATAATCTATTTATGAAAGAAAAGTCAAGAAATATGCTTAACTTATATTAGTATTATTGTAAAAAGAAATTCTAATATTAAATGATAGAAGGTTTAATTTATATATAAAAGCTTTAGAAAGGAAGGAATTTTATTATGAAAAAAACATTAATAATTATAGGAGTTATTTTAATAGTATTAGTAGTGATTGCTCTTACTTTCTTTGGAGTAGACTATTTTAGAGTACAAAACCAAGAAAATCCAATATTTGCAATAAAAACAGATGAAGTAAATGATGGTGGTAGCATAATTTATACAGGATTGGGCTATAAAGTAATAGATTATAACCGTTTAGACGGTTATGATGAAATAAAAATCGGTTCAATTTTTATGAAATATGAAGATCCAACATATGAGGATGGTATAAGTGATGAAAATAGCATATTAGAAGCGGTAGTAATGGAAGTATATCCTCAATCTTTAGGAGTAATGGGAATAAAAAATAATGAAGGCTCACAAGATTTGTATACTGTAAGTTTTGCACAAGAAGGAAATATAGGATTTAAAGAAGGACAAGAAGTTGCAATTTATTTTGATGGCACAGTTGCAGAAAGCTATCCTGCTCAAATACATAATGTTAACAAAATAGAAATAACAAAAGAACAAACACAAATTGAAATACCAGAAGATGTAATAAGGTATTACAATAATAGCAAAGACAATGTTAACATAAATATTGAATACTTGACAAATACTGGACTTGCAATTACTATAACAGATACAAATGAAATACCATATGAATTTTCAAATGATTATACTTTGTATAAAGAAGTAAAAAATGAAGATTATACAGGGCAAGGACAGTTTATAGGAGAAAACACAGGTAATTCTACTGCAGGATTTACTGGAACAGGAACAGAATATATATGGGAAGAAGTAGAAAAAAATCCAGATGTTGAGATTAAAGACACATTTGAAGATTTAGTATATAATATGCCAAATATGACACAAGAAGATAATTTTAATGTAATAGGTATGAAAATTGATTGGTCAAAATTATATGGAGAATTAGAAGATGGAAATTATAGACTAGTATTGTCTAATTCTATCACAATAGAATTTACACTAGAAAATGGAGAAGCAGAAGTTAAATCACAAGAATTTAATGGAATTTTTTAATGGTAGGGAGAAAAATGAAGAATTTTAGCTTATTTGAAGATGGTAATGATTTAAAACAAGCGCCTCTTGCAAGTAGAATGAGACCTTTAAACATAGATGAAATAGTTGGACAACAACATATTATAGGAAAAGATAAATTACTCTATAGAGCAATAAAAGCAGATAGAATAGAATCTATAATATTATACGGCCCTCCTGGAACAGGAAAAACAACTATTGCAAAAGTAATTGCAAATACTACAAATTCTGATTTTTGCAAGCTAAATGCTACAGAAGAACTAAAAGATAGACATTACTTTAAACTTTCAGGAACAGGAGAAGAAAAGAAAATACAAGAATTTTTGGATTATCTAAAGAAAGCAGGAAAATAGTAAGTTGTTGGAGTTATATTGGATAGGTAAATAACTATTTAACTTATGGATTAAAATATATTTATATATTTAATAAAAATTATAGACAAAATAAGAATAATATTATAGAATAATTGCCATAGGAAATGAGAATAAGCAGATGTGGTTTGCCACTTTACATATAAAGGCTAGTCCTTTAGAATGGAGGTGGTGCTATGATAGAAGCAGTGTCATTAGAAATAATATACTTACTTTTATTTGCTTTAGTTGTCGAAACTATTATAGTATTTGCCTTAATTATATGCATAATATTTTTAAGCAAATAGACAAATAAAAAACACATCTGTTACTTGACGGTAAGATGTGTTTTCACAACTACTGGCAAACCACGTTTGTGGTTTCTCCATTTCCTATATTTATTATAAGCTATTTATAGATAAAAAGTCAAGAAATATGAATAAATTTTTACCAATAAGGTTATTAAATTTTACAATTCACAGCCAGTGCAACTATTAAATTATGAAAACAAAAAAACTTTACAAACTTAATAACTAATAATATAATGCAATTGAAAATATTTTTAGAAAGCGAGGATTTATTATGAGAAAAAATATTAAAACTACAGAGTCAATATTTCCAATGCCAGTATTAATGATTGCAACATATAATGAAGATGGAAGTGTTGATGTAATGAATGCAGCATGGGGAACTATGCTAGAAAGAGATCACGTAATATTAAATCTAACAGAAACACATAAAACAGTAAAAAATATAAAACAAAGAAAAGCATTTACAGTTAGTATAGCAGATAGCAAGCACGTTGTAGAAGCAGATTATTTTGGAGTAGTATCTGGAAATAACACTCCAAATAAATTTGAAAATAGTGGACTAACAGTTACAAAATCAGAAAATGTAGATGCACCAATAATAAATGAATTTCCTATTTGTATGGAATGCGAATTTGTAGAATATCAAGATGATAAATATGGCTGTGGAGTTATAGGAAAAGTAGTAAATGTAACAGCTGATGAAAAAGTTATGAATGGAGATAATGTAGATGTAGAACTAGTTAATGCAATAGCATTTGATCCATATACACATGGATACTACAAAGTTACTAATAGAGTTGGAGAAGCATTTAAAGATGGACTAAAATTAAAAAAATAAAGATTGAAAGACAAGTAATCAAAAAAAGATTATTTGTCTTTTATATTTTAAATAGGTATGATATTATATCTACAGAAAAATTATAAAAAAGGAGAGAACTTATGAAGATTGTTATAGTAGGTGGAGTTGCAGGAGGTGCTACAACTGCTGCAAGATTAAGAAGATTAAACGAAAAAGCTGAGATTATATTGGTAGAAAGAGGAAACTTTATTTCTTTTGCCAATTGTGGACTTCCATATTATATAGGAAATGTAATAAAAAACAAAAAAGACTTATTAGTACAGACTCCAGAAAACTTTAACAGTAGATTCAATATAGAAGTAAGAGTAAAACAAGAAGTAATTAAAATAAATAGACAAGAGAAAAATGTTTTAATAAAAAATATAGAAACAAATGAAGAATATGAAGAAAGTTATGATAAATTAGTATTATCACCAGGAGCAAGTCCTATAAATCCATTTAAAAATCTAAATAGTGATAAAATAAGAACTCTAAGAAATGTAGAAGATTCAATAGAAATAAAAGAGTATATAGAAGAAAATAATGCGGAAAATGTTGCAATAATTGGTGGAGGCTATATTGGAGTTGAACTTGCAGAAAACCTAAGTCACTTTAACAATGTAAAAGCAACAATTATAGAAAAAGCATCACATCTAATTGCTCCACTAGATGAAGATATGTCAAAATTTGTTTATAAAGTATTAGCTAACAATGGAGTAAATATAATTCTAAATAATGGAGTAAAAGAAATTATAAATAAAAACGATAAACTAAACATTGAATTAGAAGACAAAAATATAGATGCAGATTTTGTAGTTTTATGTATTGGAGTAAAGCCAGAAGATGATTTAGCAAAACAAGCAGGACTTAAAGTATATCCAAAGGGTGGAATAGAAGTAAATGAGAAAATGCAAACAGATGATGAAGATATTTATGCTTTAGGAGATGCTGTAAAAATAAAAAATTGTGTTACAGGAGAAATGTCATCTATTCCACTTGCAGGTCCTGCAAATAAACAGGCAAGAGTAGTTGCAAACAATATTTGCAATATATACACAAGTTATGATGGAAGTATTGGAAGTAGCATATTAAAAATATTTAATTATAATTTAGGAATAACAGGAATAAATGAAGAAGCTTGCAAAAGAAACAATATAAAATATAAAACAATAATATTATCTCCTTTTTCTCATGCAACGTACTACCCAGGTGCAAGTATGTTAACAATAAAAGCAATTTATGAAGAAGAAACAGGAATAATATTAGGAGCACAAGTATTTGGAAAAGACGGAGTAGACAAAATTACAGACATACTTGCCACAGCAATCCAAACGAATATGACAGCATATGACTTAGAAGAATTAGATTTATGCTATGCACCACCATTTTCATCTGCTAAGAGCCCTGTAAATTTACTAGGAAATAGTATAGTAAACCAAATAGAAGGATTAGTAGAAACAATAACTTGGCAAGAAGTAGAAAAAATAACTGATAAAAACACATTAGTTTTAGATGTTAGAACAGATGAAGAATATATAAGCGGAAGTTATAAAAATGCAATTCATATTCCACTAGATGATTTAAGAGAAAGATTAAATGAATTAGATAAATCCAAAACATATTTAGTTTATTGCAAAACAGGACTTAGAAGTTATATAGCTTGTAGAATATTATCTCAAAATGGATTCAAAGTACAAAACATAACAGGAGGATACCATTTTTACTCTATCATATCATTCATACATGAAGTTTAGAGGAATAATAGGAATGTATAGTTGTTGCATACAAAGTAATAGAAAATAGTGTTACAAATAGGGAAGATTTTAACTTTACAGTTGATTATACAAGCAGTTACATAAAAGAAAAAAATGAGAATATACTTATGGCGACAGTTAATGTTTATGAAAAATATTTGAAACAAAGAACTAGAGAGATACTTAATAGATATAAAGATTTAAAATTGAATGGAGATTTTATATGAGCAATAGAAGTAAAAAATTTGTATTTATTCCTTTTTGCTTAATAGCACAAGCATATCAGGCATAGGGAATAGTAAAATATGAATGGAAATCTTCAATAAAACCGATAGTACAATTATTAATAGATAATGATATTAATATAATACAAATGCCATGTGCAGAAACATCATATAAAAATTCATTGATTCGAGAGCCAAGGGGTATAAGTAAATATAATACAAAAGAATTTAATGAACATTGCGAAGTTTTAGCAGAAGATGTTTCAAAACAGATACATATGATATGTAAAAGTGGGTATGATGTAATTGCAATTTTAGGAATTGAACAGTCTCCATCATGTTGTGTAAATTATATTTATACAAATCATGGAATGGAAAAAAGAAAAGGTCTGTTTATGGATAAACTTTGTAAGAAAATTGAGGATTTGGATATACCGATTATAGGTATTAATAGAAAATATATTAATAAATCTTTAAAAGAGTTAGAAAAGATAGTAGGAAATAGTAATTTATCCATAAGGTTAATTTGTAAAATGGAAGGAATTAATGGTGACATGAAAAACAAGAAGAAAATAATTTTAATAATTTTAATTATATTATTAATTATAATCATTGGGATAGTTGTTGCATA
>CALXJO010000025.1 GCA_944388645.1 uncultured Clostridia bacterium | reverse complement strand
GATATAGATAAAGCATTAGACTATCAAAGTTTACATCCATCAAAAAAACTTGGAGATATATTATACGAATTAAAAGTTTGTGATCCTCATGTTTTAATAGAAGCAATAGGTGATATTTTAGGGGAAAAATCAATTTTTTTAACTTTGCAAGATATAAAAATAAATGTTTTAGACTACATATCATTAGATATAGCAAAAGCAAATAAAGCAATCCCTTTTGATATTGAATCTGGTAAAATAAAAGTTTGTTTCTCAGAAACAACTAATCAAAGAGCTATTGAAGCTATGAGATTATTATTCCTAAATAAGGGATTAGTTATGGAGAAATACATTACTTTTAATCGCATAGTACAAGATATTTTAGCTTCTTTTGAATCGAAATCTTCAGATGATATAAAAATAAATGCTGATATATCAGTTCTAGTTGATTCTATTATTAAAACAGCAATGGAGAAAAGATCAAGTGATATTCATGTAGAACCATTAGAAGACTCTGTTAGAGTTAGATATAGAATAGATGGAGAATTGGTAACAGCAGTAACACTAGAAAAAGAAAAACAATCTCAATTAATAGGTAGACTAAAAGCAATTTCAAATATGCACCAAGAAAAGCAAGAATCACAAGATGGTAGAATTATAATGTATCCAGATTATAACATCCGTGTATCAACTCAGAGAAATATTTATGGTGAAAAATTTGTTTTAAGATTATTAAAAAAGAACTTAGATGTACAACAATTATTTGAGTTAGGATTTCCTAATGATCCAGAGCTTGTTAAAGAATGTTTTAATAAAAGAAATAGCATTGTGCTTATTGCTGCACCAACAGGAGAAGGAAAAACTACAACTTTATATAGTATAATAGATTTACTAAATAGACCAGAAATAAATGTAACAACAATAGAAGATCCAGTTGAAATAAGAATACCAGGATTAAATCAAATTGAAATAGATAATAAAACATCTTTTTCAGATTCATTAAGAACAGTTTTAAGGCAAGACCCAGATATAATTTTGGTAGGAGAAATAAGAGATAGAGAAACAGCAGAAATTGCAATGCAAGCAGGACAAACTGGACATTATGTTTTGTCCACAATACACACAATAGATAGTGTAGAAGTAATAACAAGATTAAGAAAAATAGGAGTCTCTAATTATGATATTGCAAGTACTTTGGCAACTTCACTTTCTGAAAGATTAGTTAGAAGAGTGTGCAGAGATTGTGCAATAAAAAGAGAATTTACAGAAGAAGAAAAAAATATAATAAGAAAAATTGGAGAAAAATATAATATACAATATGATTTTACAGATAAATATACGTATGATACAGTAGGATGTCCAAAATGTAATAATACAGGATTTTATGGTAGAATTGGTATATTTGAAATTTTAAAAATGTCAGACGACATAAAAGAACTTGTTACACGAGGAGAATCAAGTTTAGAGATAAGAAAAGAAGCTCTAAAAGAAGGTTATAGACCACTTGTAATAGATGGGCTTAATAAAGTTCTTGATGGGTATACAACATTAAAAGAATTAAACTCTAAATTAGCAATTTTTTAAAACACGGAGGATAAGATGGTAGATATAGATAGAATATTGAAAAATGCAATAGAAAAAGAGGCTTCAGATATTCACTTAATAGCAGGAATAAAACCAACCTTAAGAGTATGTAGAGAATTAGAAATGTGTGAAGATTTTAATACACTATCAAAAGAAGATATGTTTGAAATTTATGATTATTTTATAAGAGGAAATCTAGATAAAGACAAAGAGTTCAAAGAAACTAAAAGATTAGATTTTTCGTATGAGTATGAAGAGTATATTTTACGTATAAATATATCTGAAGCAGATGAAGTTCCTATATTTACTTTAAGAATATTTAAAAATACTATACCATCACTTGAAACATTAAGAATTCCTGAGAGTGTAAAAAAGGCAATAAATGAATCTCAAGGACTAATTTTAGTTACAGGAAAAACAAACTCTGGAAAAACAACTACTATTAATGCATTAATAAATTATATAAATGAAACACAGAGTAAAATGATTGTAACACTAGAAAGTCCAGTTGAATATAAACATAAATGTAAAAAATCTATCATAGTACAAAAAGAAGTAGGATTAGGCCAAGATGTTATAACATATAAAGCTGGTATAAATAATAGTTTAAGAGAAGATTGTGATGTTTTAGTTATAGGAGAAATTAAAGATAAGCAAACAATGGAATCTGCAATAGAAGTTGCAGAAGCAGGACATCTAGTTATAGGAACATTAAACACAAATTCTTGTGCCAGCACAATCGAAAAAATTATAAGTTTTTATGAAAAATCAGACGAGCAGAATATAAAGTTTTTATTATCATCAGTTCTTAAGCTTGTAATATCTCAAAGAATAATAAAGAGTAAAGAAGATAAATTAGTATTAATTCCAGAAGTCATGGTTATAGATGATACAGTTTCTGGGGAAATTAGAAAAGAAAAAATTACCGAGGATGAATTAGAAGAGGTAATACAAAATTCTTTAGGAAATGGCAGTATAAGCTTTATAGATTCAATTGCACAACTATTTATTGAAGATATTATAACACTAGAGCAAGCAAAAGCACAAATAAAAGATAAAGATATTGAAATTTTAAATAGAAAAATAATGCAATTAAAAATAAAGAAAAGCAAGTGTCAATAAAATATATGATAGGAGGTTAAAATGCCTGAATATGTATATAGAGCAATTACAAAAGAAGGAGTAGTTGTTAAAAACAGAGTAGAAAGTAGCAATAAGCAAAATTTAATAAAAAAATTAAAAAATGGAGACTTGCTACCAATAGATATAATTCAAGTTGGAAATGCAAGAAAGAAATCAAATATTGTTAGCAGAAAAAATGGCGCTGATATAGATGAAATTACACAAGATGCCAATTCTGCTACTGTAAATCAGGGACAAGTAAAAAGAAAACAAACAATGTCAGAAAAAATGAATTTTGCTTTAACAAAACAACAAAAAGTAACAACTAGAGATATAATGGTATTTACACAAAACCTTTATTTATTAAAAAAAGCTGACTTTAATAATATATATGCATTACAAACAATAATTGAAAGTACAGATAATATAACTTTTAAAGGAATATTGGAAGATATATTAGCAGGAGTAGAAGCAGGAGATTATATGTATACTACTATGGAATATTATTCAAATGTATTTCCATATATATATACAAACATGATTAAAGTTGGAGAACTTTCTGGTTCACTTATAGATTCTCTAAGACAAGCAGTAAAATATTTAGATTCAAATACAGATACAACAAGAAAAATAATGGGAATAATAATACCAAATTTAATACAATTTATTGCATTGTTAGTATTATTGTTTGTAGGAAGCTTATACACAATACCAACAATACAAGGCATATATGAAAATGTTGGAACACAAGAAAGGTTACCTGGAATAACTATTGCATTTGCAAATGCTCTGCAATGGATTGCGTCACATTGGTATATACCAGTTGGAATAATAATAGCTGTTGCCTTTTTAATTGTATTGTATATACGTACACCTAAAGGAAAATACAATTTTGATCATTTTAAATACACAATGCCTATATTTGGTAAATTAATTTATGCATTAGATTTTTCAAGATTAATAAGAGCAATGTTATTAAATTTAGAAAATGGAATGAGAATACAAGATGCTTTAGATGTAAGTAAAAATGTTGTTAACAATAATGTTATGAGAGCAATGATAGAAACTTCTATAAACAATATAATAGATGGTAAATCTTGGATTGAACCATTTGAAAAATCTGGTTTATCATCATCAATGATTACAGAAATGCTAAAAGTAGGAATGCAAACAGATTTATCTGAAATGATGGAAAAACTACTTGAATATATGGAAGTTGATATAAAAAATATAATGGATGATATTATGGCTGTATTACCACAAGTAATATATTCTATAATTGGTGTTTTATTAATATTTGTTGTTTTAGTAGTATTAGTACCTTGTATACAAGTATATATGGGAAATTTCTTATTCTCAGCAGCGGGATTATAGGGTGTTTTCGGGGACACTTCTCAAAAACATCTTTTAGGTGTTTTTGGGGACAGGTCTCCAAAGCATCTTTTTTGTTATTGTTCATCTATTGCAGTTTTTGTATTTATAATGTAAAATGTGTGTAAAGGAGAGTAAAAAATGAAAGTTGGAATAGATTTAGGAGGAAGCCATATTGCAATTGGTCTTGTTGATGACAATTTTGAGATTACGCAGAAAAGAACATACTATATGAGTGAAAGAAAACATGGAACTGTTGAAGAATATATAATAGACTGTATAGCAAAAGGTATTAATGAAATATTAGATAATTCTTCTTTAAAAATGAAAGATATAGAACAGATAGGTATTGCAGCACCTGGAAGTCCAAGAGATGGACATATAAAAAATGCAGTTAATTTAGGAATAGATGATTTTAATATAGCAGAAGAATTAAATAAAAAATTATCAAAGAATGAAGAAATAATAATAAAAGTAATTAATGACGGAAAAAGTGCAGCTTTAGCAGAGAAAAAAATTGGTTCGTTAAAAGAATTTTCAGATTGCGTGTTTTTATGTATAGGAACTGGAATTGGAGGAGCAGGTTTTATAAATAATGAATTTTTAAGACCAAAAAGGAATGCTGGTTTTGAATTTGGGCATATGGTAATAAAAAAAGATGGAGAAAGCTGTAATTGTGGTAATAGAGGTTGTTTTGAAGCATATTGCTCAAAAGGTAAATTTAAAAGTAAAATGCAAGAAATATTAAATGTTCCAGGATATATATGTGCTAAAGAATTAATTGCTATAATAAAGAATAATATATATAATAAAGAAGTAAAAGAATTATTAGAAGAATACATAGATAATTTAGCTCTTGGAATATCAAACATTATTAATATATTAGAACCAGAAGCTATTAGTATAGGCGGAAGTATGTCACATTACGAAGAACTAATTTTTGAAGGTCTAAAGGAAAAGATAAATAATGGTACATATTTATTTAATAAACAAAATCCACCACAAATATTTTCAGCAAAAGCTGGTAATGATGCAGGAATAATAGGTGCTACTCTATTATAATATAGGAGGAATAATGGACGTATTTTATGAGACAAAACAAATATTGGAAAAGTATAAGATAAGAGCTAATAAAGAACTAGGTCAAAATTTTTTAATAGATGATAATGTTGTGCAAAAAATAATAGAGTCTGCAAATATAAATAGAAATGACTTTGTAATTGAAATAGGACCTGGACTAGGAGTGCTTACAAATAGACTTTTAGATAGATCTAACAATGTAATTGCAATTGAATTAGATAAAAAAATGGTGAATGTAATTACAGATAGATTTAAAGAAAGAGAAAATTTAGAAATAATAAATGAAGACATATTAAAAGTAGATTTAAAAGCTTTAATTCAGGAGAAAAAACAAAAAAATAACATAGAACAAGTAAAAATTGTAGCAAATTTACCATATTATATAAGTACACCAATTATAATGAAATTATTAGAGAAAAAATTAGGAATTAATGAAATTATTGTAATGGTACAAAAAGAAGTGGCAGATAGGCTTACTTCAAAAACTGGAGAAAGGCTTGCAGGAGCCATAACTTACGCAATAGAATATTATTCAGAAGCAGAAGAAATAATAAAAGTTCCAAAAGAATCATTTATTCCTAGTCCAAAAGTAGAGTCAGAAGTTATAAAATTAAAAATAAGAGAGACTCCCAAGGTAAATGTAAAAAATGAAACTTTATTATTTAATTTAATACAAAAAAGTTTTTCACAAAGAAGAAAAACTTTAGTAAATGCATTAGTAAATTACAATTTTGTAAAAGATAAATCCATAGCAGAAAAAATGTTACAAGAATTAGAAATAGATACAAATGTAAGAGGAGAAAAATTACAATTAGAAGATTTTGCAAAAATTGCAAATTTTTTATCAAGATAATCTTTTAAAAAAATAAAAAAGATGTTATAATAAAAAAGAATAAAAAAGAAAGGATAATTATGAATCAGATTTTAGTAACAGAAAAACTATATATTACACCAGAATTAAAGAGAAAAAAGAAAATGTATAAGATAAGATTCTTTTTATCTATTCTTTTAATATGCCTATTATGTTCATATTATATATATGCTGAAAATGATAGAAATAAGAGTGAAGAAGTATCTAAGCAAATTTTAGCAGATTTGCAAACAAGAAGTGAGGAAGAAGAAGATACTACTACAAAAAACATAGTAAATGATGTTTTAATAGTAACATTAAATGAAGATGATGCAGACCATGTAGAAGAAGCACCAGTGGAAAGTGTAGAACAAACAGAGAATTTTACTACTACAGTTGATGGAGTAGATTATACAACAGATTCAATTCTTACAATTCCAAAATTAGATATTAGTTATCCAGTATTATCAGAAACTTCAGAAGAGCTATTAAAAATTTCTTTAAATAAATATTGGGGCAATGGAGCAAATGAAGTTGGAAACTACTGTATAGTAGGTCACAATTATGCAAATGGAAAATTATTTGGTAAATTATCACAAATAGAAATTGGAGATATTGCTACACTTCAAGACACAAAAGGAAGAACTCTTACATATGAAGTTTATGATATATACATAGTAGACCCAACAGATGTAAGTTGCACAAGTCAGTTAACAAATGGTAGAAGAGAAATGACATTAATAACATGCAAAAACTATGGAACACAAAGACTAGTAGTAAAATGTAGAGAAGTTTTATAAAAGTTAATTAAAATTATAATTAAAATAAAAAAATCTAAAACTAAGGAGGAAGAAAAATGGAAAACAAAAAGGAAATCAAAACAGTTGTATGGGTATTATGGATTCTAATGGCAATTGTAGGTGTAGGTCTATTATTCGGTGGTATACAAAGCTGTATAATTGGTGGCAATATAGCTACAACTATTATGCTTATAGTTGTTGGTATTGTATTACTATTTGTTGGTCTAATATTGTTACTAGGAAATGCTAATATGCAACACGCAAATATAGAAATACCAAAAGAAGTAAAAAAAGAAGAGAAAAAGAAATAAAAATTTCGCCCAAGAGGGACGCCCCTTTTTGGGCGAAATTTTTATATACTTTAGAAAATCTTATTCTTGTTTTTATAGTATATGAAAAATAAGTTATGCTATTGAAAATCCATTTAAAAGCTGATAAAATAAGTAAGAATTTAGATTTTTAATATGGAAAGAAGGTAATTGCAAATGGGAAAAAACACCTTTTATGTAACAACACCAATATACTATCCAAGTGGAAAGTTCCATTTAGGAACAGCATATACAACAGTACTTGCAGATACAATAAAAAAATATAAGAAGCAAAGAGGCTATGATGCAAGAATGTTAACAGGCTTAGATGAGCATGGCCAAAAAGTAGAGCAAGTAGCTTTAAAAAGAGGAATGACACCACAAGAACATGTAGATGATATGGCAAAACAAGCACAAGAATTGTGGAAACTTATGGACATACAGAATGATGATTTTATAAGAACTACAGAGGAAAGACATACAAAAATAGTTGAAAAGATATTTAATAAATTCATGGAACAAGGTGACATATATAAAGGAGAGTATGAAGGATGGTATTGCATGCCATGTGAAACCTACTTTACAGAAACACAGCTTGTAGATGGAAAATGCCCAGATTGTGGTAGAGAAGTTAAAAAAATGAAAGAAGAAGCATATTTCTTCAATATGAAAAAATATCAAAAAAGATTAGAAGAATTTTATGCAGAAAATCCAGATTTTATATTACCTGAATTTAGAAAAAATGAATTATTTAGTAATTTTATTGAACCAGGAATAGAAGACCTATGTATAACAAGAACAACATTTGATTGGGGAGTAAAAGTACCAAATGATCCAAAACACGTAATATATGTATGGCTAGATGCTTTAACAAACTATATTACAGCTTTAGGTTACATGAGTGATGACGACACATTATTTAAAAAATATTGGCCTGCAGATTTGCAAATAGTTGGAAAAGATATAATAAGATTTCATGGAATTTATTGGCCAATATTCTTAATGGCACTAGACTTACCTTTACCAAAAAGAATATATGCACATGGATACTTAATGATGAAAGATGGAAAAATGTCTAAATCAAAAGGTAATATTGTATATCCAGAAATGTTAATAGAAAGATATGGAGTAGATGCAACAAGATATTATTTATTAAAAACATTCCCATATGGACAAGATTGCATATTTACACCAGAAGATTTTGTAAATAAATATAATTTTGATTTATGCAATGATTTAGGAAACTTACTTAATAGAACTATTGGAATGATTAACAAATATTTTGAGGGAAGAGTTCCAGACTATAAAGGAATAGTAAATGATGTAGACAAAGACTTACAAGATACAATAGCAAGCAAAATTAAAAGTTATGAAGAAAATATGGAAAACTTACATTTTGCAAATGCAATTGAAGAAATATGGGCAATAATTGCAAGAGCAAACAAATACGTAGATGAAACTGCACCTTGGACTCTAGCAAAAAATGAAGAAACAGAAAAACTAGAAGCAGTAATGACAAATTTAGTAGAAACTTTAAGAATTATTGCAATTCTAGTAAATCCATTAATGTCACAAACATCAGAAAAAATATTTAACCAATTAGGAATAAATAAAGATGAATATAAGCAATATGACACAATAAATAACTTTGGAAATGTAACTAAAGGATTAAAGGTAATCGAAAAAGGAGAACCACTATTCTTAAGACTAGATGCAAATGAAGAAATAGAATACATAAAAAGCCAAATGAAATAAAAATTTCGCCCAAAAAGGGGCGTCCCTAATGGGCGAAAATTTTAGTAATAAATATTTAAAAATAGACATATATATTGATTAACAAGCCTAGAACAAGTTAGGAGGAAACAATATATATGTTTTTTGTCTTTAATAAAAGAAAAATTCAGTCATATTTAATTTCATTAGGAATGGTAATAATGCTATTTGGGGCATCTATATTTGTTTCAAATAACAATAATACATTACTTACATCAAGTATGATAGCAAATTCTCCAATAAATAAAGTAGAAACTGAAAGAAAAGAGGTTGCTTTAAGTATAAATTGTATTGAAAATGTAGACAATATAAGCAGTTTAGTAGATTCACTTTCTAAAATGAAAGTAAAAGCAACTTTTTACATTACTGGTGAACTTGCTTCAAAATACCCTGAAGAAGTAAAAAAGATTGTAAATAACGGAAATGAGTTAGGAAATTTATCATATAAATATATAAGCTTAGAAGATAAATCAGAAGAAGAAATTTCAGAACAAATATCAAAGTGTACGAAAATACTAGAAGATATTAGCGGTTCAAAAATAACAACTTTCAGAGCTCCATATGGAGAATACAATGATACAATTATAAAACAAGCAAGAAGTCAAAATTTAGAAGTTATACAATGGAATATAGATTCTTTAGACTACAATGGCTTAGACGAAGATGAAATGATAGAAAGAATAAACCAAAACCTAACACCTGGAAGTATAATACTAATGCATAACTCTAGCAAGAATACTGCACAAAGCATAGAAAACATAATACATAATATAACAGAGCAAGGATACGAAATTACAACTGTAAGTGATTTAATATCTTAAAAAACTAAAGGAGATAAAAGATGCCTTTTATAGAAATAATTACAGATTCAAAAAGCCAGAATCAATTAAATAAGGTAATAACCAAACAAATGGTTAATAATTGTGAGCTTCTGTATATAAAGGAAAAAAATATTGAAAATATTAAAAATATAAAATTAGAAACTTTAGTATTAAATAGAAAAATCGAAAACATAGAGTTAATTAATAAAATAGCTGGAAATGCAAAAAATATTATATTTAACTTAGACTTAAATAAAGAAATTACAAATGCAGAAAGTAAAAAAATATCTTTTGGCTATAATTCTAAAAGTGATATAACAATATCTAGTGTAAAAGATGATGAAATAATGATATGCATTCAAAACACAATAGAGAGTATATATGGTAAAAAAGTAGAGCCACAAGAAGTAAAAGTAGACATAAAAAATGATGTAAATGTTTATAATATTATGATAATAATCGCATTAACTGCTTTATATGCTAGATAAAAAGGCAAATTTTAAGAAAAATTTTACAAAAATATAAAAAAATAAACTTTTTATGTAGACAAAACCAAAAAATGGTAGTATAATAAGTATTGTAGGTTAGAAACAAAAAATAAAATACAAAAGCATTTAAAAAAGTAAGAGGAGGAAATAAAGTTGGATACAGTTTATTCAGAAAATAACCACATAATATTAGTGGGGAAAGTAACAAGTGATAAAAGATTTAGTCATGAAATATATGGAGAAAAATTCTATATATTCGATTTAAGTGTACCACGTTTAAGTGGAACATCAGACATTATCCCTATCACAGTATCAGAAAGATTAATGGTAGGAGGAGATTTACCAGTAGGAACCAAAATTACAGTTGAAGGTCAATTTAGATCTTACAACAGCTACGGAGAAGGAAAGAACAAATTAGTTTTAACAGTATTTGCAAAAAACATAGAAATGCTAGAAGACCAAGAAAGTGAAATTGAAGCAAAAAAGGATTTCGTATCAAATGAGGTTACATTAATTGGTTACATATGTAAAAAGCCAATTTACAGACAAACACCATTTGGAAGAGAAATAGCAGATATATTACTTGCTGTAAATAGAGCTTACAGCAAATCAGATTACATACCATGTATAGCATGGGGAAGAACAGCAAGATTCTGTGAGAACATGGAAGTTGGAACAGAAGTAAAAGTTGTTGGAAGAGTGCAATCAAGACAATATGAGAAAAAACATGAAGATGGAACAGTAGAAAATAAGGTTGCATATGAAGTTTCTGTTAGTAGCTTAGAAGTTATTAATCAAGAAGATGATAGTAACAAACAAGAAGAGCAAGCAGAAGAACAAAAAGAGGCTATATAAATAGATAAAAAGAACATAAATAAATTCCTTTAAGATAAGAAAGAAGAGGAAATGACAAAAATGTCATCCCTCTTTTTTCTTTTGGTGTATTTGGGGACACTTTTCAAAAACACCCAAAAGATGTTTTAAGGGACAGGTTAGTAAAAATGCGTATTTGTCTAAATTTTCTTCGCCCAAAAAAGGGCGTCCCTAATGGGCGAAATTGTTACAAATACATTACAAATTACACAAAAACATTGACTAAAAACATGCTAAAATGATATACTCATTTATGATAAAATTTGCTAAATTTTATAAAAAATGGAGAGATAAATGTTGAATAAAGTCGAAAAAGTATATAAGAAAATATTTATAATATTAATATTTGTGATGTTAATTAATATAATGTTAATAAACACAAACAAGCTATATGCAGCAAGTTCATATACTCAAACGATAA
>CALXJO010000024.1 GCA_944388645.1 uncultured Clostridia bacterium | reverse complement strand
CAAGAAGCAGAAAAATTATTCAAAATAAGTATTAAACTAGATAAAAATGATATTCGTTCAAGATTAGAATTAGGAAAGTTATATGCAAAACAAGGAAAAGAAACGGAGGCAGAAAAATTATTTAAAGAAATTATAGAATTGAATTCTAAAGATTTACATTCAAGATTAGAGCTAGGAAAGTTGTATGTAACACAAGGAAAAGAAGTAGAGGCAGAAAAATTATTTCAAGAATATATGAAAATAGACCCAAATAATGTTCATGCAAGATTAGAGTTAGGAAAGTTGTATGTAAAACAAGGAAAAGAAGCTGAGGCAGAAAAATTATTTCAAGAATATATGGAATTAGACCATAAAAATTTGCATGCAAGATTAGAGCTAGGAATGTTATATGCAAAACAAGGAAAAGAAGTAGAGGCAGAAAAATTATTTAAGGAACGTATGCAATTGGACCCAAACAATGTGCACGCAAGACTAGAACTAGGAAAGTTATATGTAAAACAAGGAAAAGAAGCCGAAGCAGAAAAATTATTTCAAGAATATATGACAATAGACCCAAACAATGTGCATGCAAGACTAGAGTTAGGAAAACTATATGCAAAACAAGGGAAAGATGCCGAAGCAGAAAAACTATTTCAAGAATATATGAAATTAGACCCTAAGAATTTACATGCAAGATTAGAGCTAGGAAAGTTATATGCAAATCAAGGAAAAGAAGCAGAGGCAGAAAAGTTATTTAAAGAATATATGGAATTAGACCCTAAAAATGTGCATGCAAGATTAGAACTAGGAAAGTTATATGCAAAACAAGGAAAAGAAGCTGAGGCAGAAAAATTATTTCAAGAATGTATAGAATTAGATCCTAAGAATGTACACGCTAGACTAGAATTAGGCTTATTATATAAAAAGCAAGGTAGATTAGAAGAAGCTTTGAAAATGTTAAACGGGTGTGACGAGTTAGAGCCAGATAATGAAGGAGTTAAGAAAATTTTAGATGAAGTAAAAGGAATGCATGATGAACAAGAAACTGAAGTAAAAAAGTTAGTAGAAGAATATTTTTCACAAATTCCAGCGAAAGAATTACAAGAAGCAAAAAAGAGATTTGAATACTTTAGAAAAATGAAACCAAGAAGCATACATATAGAAAAAAATGAATTAATGTGGTATTTAAGATTTAAGTATGAACATTACTCATTAATGGAAAGATTTTTTAGAGTAGGAGAAGATGAAAAAGGTGTTGCAATGAACTCGGGGACATTAGTTGTACCAAATGATGTAGAAATAAAAGATGGAAAAGTAAGAAAAAGCCAAAAAGAGTTAATAAAAAAAGTAGAAGCAAATAGAGAGTATTTTAAGCAATTAGGAGACACAATAAAAGAAGTAAATAAAGGATACTTACAAAGAAATAAAGAACAAGAGCATTAATAATAAACAAAAATTAATTGACAAAATCTAATTAGATGCTAAAATATATATATATCAAAAAGAAAAGAAAGAGGAAGATTGTAGATGAAGGCAATAGAAATTAGAAACAAATATTTAAACTTTTTTAAAAAACATGGACATGCAGTAATACCAAGTAGCCCATTAATTCCAGAAAACGATCCATCTGTTTTATTTACAACAGCTGGAATGCAACCATTAGTACCATACCTTTTAGGCGAAAAACATCCAGAAGGAAAAAGACTTACAGATTATCAAAAATGTTTACGTACTAATGATATAGATGAAGTAGGAGATAATAGACACTTAACATATTTTGAAATGCTTGGAAACTGGTCTTTAGGAGATTATTTTAAAGAAGAATCAATAGCAATGAGTTTTGAATTCTTAACCAAAGAATTACAAATACCAGCAGATAAAATTTCAGTTACATGTTTTGCAGGAGATGAAGACTGCCCAAGAGATGAAATAACAGCAAATTGTTGGAAAAAAGCAGGAATTCCAGAAGATAGAATATATTACTTTGGAAAAGATGATAACTGGTGGATAGCAGGTGAAGAAGGACCTTGTGGACCAGATACAGAAATGTTTTATGATACAGGAAAACCAAAATGTTCACCAAACTGTAATCCATCTTGTGGTTGTGGTAAATATGTGGAAATCTGGAACAACGTATTTATGGAATACTTTAAAACAAAAGATGGAAAATATACAAAACTAAAACAACAAAATGTAGATACAGGACTTGGACTAGAAAGAATGACAATGTTATTACAAGGAAAAGAAACACCATTTGATACAGAGTTATTTAAACCAGTTATGGATAAATTGCTAGAGCTTGCAAAAGTAGATGATATTGCAAGTAGAAGAATTGTTGCAGAACATTTACGTGCAAGTATGATGATAATTGTAGATGGTGGAGTTCCAAGCAATGTAGATAGAGGCTATATACTAAGAAGACTAATTCGTAGAATGACAAGACATATGCGTAAATTACAAATAGACTTAAATTCTCTTGGAGATATTATTGACTTAAATATAGAAACATTAAAAGAAATGTATCCTGAATTAGTAGCTAAAAAAGAAAATATCAAAAAAGTAATAATAGAAGAAAAAGATAAATTTGAAAAAACTCTTGAAAGAGGAGAAAGAGAATTTAACAAAATTGCAACTAGATTAAAAAATGAAAATAAAGATACAATTTCTGGACAAGACTTATTTAATTTATATGAAACATATGGTTTCCCACCAGAAGTAACTGCAGATTGTGCAAGTGAGCAAGGTTTAAAAGTAGATACTTCAGAATTTGATAGATTATTTAAAGAACATCAAGAAAAATCTAGAATGGGAAGTGAGCAAAAATTTAAAGGTGGACTTTCTGGAAACGGAGAAATGGAGACAAAATACCATACAGCAACACACCTTCTAAATGCAGCTCTAAAACAAGTAATAGGAAAAGATGTTCATCAAAAAGGTTCAAACATAACACCGGAAAGAATGAGATTTGACTTTAGCTGTGACCATAAATTAACAGATGAAGAAAAGCAAAAAGTAGAAAATCTTGTTAATGAATGGATTGAAGAAGGCTTAACAGTTACTGTCCAAGAAATGAAAAAAGAAGATGCTCTAAAATCTGGTGCAGAATGTATGTTTATAGAAAAATATCCAGATATTGTAACAGTATATACAATTGGAGATGTATCTAAAGAACTTTGCGGAGGACCTCATGTTAAAAACACTAAAGAACTTGGTAAATTTAAAATAAAGAAAGAAGAAGCAAGTTCTGCAGGAGTTAGAAGAATAAAAGCAATACTAGAATAATTAAGGAGGAATAAAACATGGAAAATTGTTTATTTTGTAAAATAGTAAAAGGAGAAGTTCCTTCAGAAAAAGTATATGAAGATGATAAAGTATTGGCATTTAAAGACATAAATCCAGCAACACCAATACATGTACTAGTAATACCAAAAAAACATTATGAAAATGTATTAGATGTAAAAGAAGAAGATAAAGAAATAATAGCAGATATATTCCAAGCAATAAACAAAATAGCAGAAAAACTAGGTGTAGAAAAAGATGGATTTAGAATAATAAGCAATTGTGGTAAAGATGCAGGACAAGAAGTAATGCATTTACATTTCCACTTTTTAGCAGGCGGAAAAATGGGACCAAAAATAATCTAAAGTGCATAAAAATAGCAAAAAATAGGAAAATATTGAACAATAGGTTTTCAAAAGAAAAAAAATGTGTTATAATATTATAGAGGATTTAGATATAATATTAGGAGGAAACATATGATAGAGAGTAAATATGGAAAAGTATTAACAGTTATATTAGTTATAGTAGTAATTGGAGTATTAATACTACTGGGCTTCCTAGGATATGATGTCTATAAAAAATACACCTCGGACAAAACTGTTGCGGAAGTAATGGATGATTTTGAAGAAACTATTTCCAGTAATAGTAATCGAGAGTCAAATGCAACAGTAGATAATACAGAAATATCTTTAGGTAATTTACAGATAAATGAAATTACAACAGGAGGGTCTTCATCGTCTGGAACATCCAATGTTGTACAATATGAAGGCTATAATGTTGTTGGAACAATAGAAATACCTGCAATAGATTTAAAATATCCTATATTAGAAAGAACAACGCCAGACTCAATTGAACTTGCTGTTGCAATTTTATATACAGCAAATGGACTAAACCAACCAGGAAATACTTTAATAGTAGGACATAATTATAGAAGTGGTGCTTTTTTTGGAAATAATGATAAATTGCAACTTAATGAAAAAGTATATATAACAGATACATCAGGGACAAGAATAAGATATAATATATATAATATATATGAGACAAGTGCAGAAGATGGCGACTTTATAATGAGAGAGACAAATGGGAAAAGAGAAATTTCATTATCAACATGTACAAACAACTCAAAAGCAAGACTTATAATATGGGCAGTTGAAGAATAAAAATTAAAAATTTTAGAAAAAATAGAATTAATAGTTGACAAACTTATATTAAATGAGGTAAAATAAATAATGCATTTGATAAAAAATTAGATGCATTATTTAAATGGTGGATTTAGCGTAGTTGGTTAACGCGCCAGTTTGTGGCACTGGAGACCGTGGGTTCGAGTCCCACATTCCACCCCATTTAATAAACATATATAGACTGGGCTGTAGCCAAGCGGTAAGGCACATGACTTTGACTCATGCATGCGCTAGTTCGAATCTAGCCAGCCCAACCAATAAAAGCTGTAGAAATGTTTTTAATATTTCCACAGCTTTTTTTTACTAATTATGTTTTATAGATTACAACTAACAACAGCAATTTCCGTTATTGTTACCACAGCAACAGAATAAGATAAGAATTATGAAAATCCATATACAACAATTTCCTCCGAAGCCGTTACCACAGCCTCCGCAACATCTGTTATTATCTTGCATTATTATTCACCTCCCAGAATTGAAATAAGTATTTGGTTATAACAGAGAATTATCTGTTACATCCACAACCGCATCCACATCCACAGCAGAAAAGTAATAAGAATAATATTATGAACCAAAGAAGTTCACTATTATTTGAGCAACAATTTCCCATTTGGATAACCTCCTTTAAAAAGAAAATAAATAAACAAATAATTAATATTTAATTATTTTATATGTTATATATTATTCAAAACAAAAATAAGTGTTACTTTTGAAAAAAAGAAATTCGCCCATTAGGGACGGTCCTTTTTGGGCGAAGTTATTATATTTTTATAAAAAGTTTGTATATTTTTTCAAATTTTTCTCGTTTCTTGTTGTCGCTACGCTTCAAGCTACGCGAAACTTCGAAAATTTTCAAAATATACAAACTTTTATTAATTACATAGATATTTAATTTCGCCCAAAAAGGACCGTCCCTAATGGGCGAATTTTAAAAATTTTCAAAAATACTATACAAAAAAATTAATTTAATGGTATAATCTAGAATGAATAATTAGGAGAAATGAAAGGACTAAAAATAGATGGGAAAAATAGTATTATTAGATGATTTAACAATAAATAAAATAGCAGCTGGTGAAGTTATTGAGAGGCCAGCATCTGTAGTAAAAGAAGTAATGGAAAATTCAATTGACGCAGGAGCATCTAAAATAACAGTAGAGATTAGAAATGGTGGTATTTCATATATTCGAGTTACAGACAATGGAAAAGGAATTATGCAAGATGATATGGAAATTGCATTTGAAAGACATGCTACTAGTAAATTAAGATCAGCAGAAGATTTAAACGAAATTAAATCTATGGGGTTTAGAGGAGAAGCTTTAGCAAGTATTGCAGCTATAGCAAAGGTAAGTTTAGCATCAAAAACAGCAGATTCTAGTACAGGGTATGAAGTTATAGCTGAAGGTGGAAAAATTTTAAGTAAACAAGAGGCTGGATGCCCAAATGGTACAAGTATTACAATAGAAAATTTATTTTTTAATACACCAGTAAGATACAAATTCCTAAAAAAAGACTTTACCGAATCTGGGTATATAGAAGATGTTGTAACTAGAATTGCACTAGTACATCCAGAAATTGCAATTAAACTTATAAACACTGGAAAAACAGTTATACAGACATCGGGAAATGGAGATATAAAAGCAGTTATCTATAACATTTATGGAAAAGAGATTGCAGAAAACTTAATAAATATAGACTATGACTATGAAGATATTAAAGTAACAGGAGTTATAGGAAAGCCAGTAATATCAAGATCAAACAGAAGTAATCAATTATTCTTTGTAAATGATAGATATGTAAAAGACAAAACCTTATCAGGAGCTGCAGAACAAGCATTTAAAGGTTTTGTTACAATAGGAAAACATGGATTTTTAGTATTAAATATAAAAATGGACCCTCAAAAAGTAGATGTAAATGTTCATCCAGCAAAATTAGAGGTTAGATTTCAAGAAGAAAGTAAAATATTTAAAGCAGTTTTCCATGCTATTAAAGAAGGTCTGCTAAGGGGAGATTTAGTAGCTGATACAGAGTCTATTGATGGATTAGATAGTACAAAAACAAAATATAATGATGAACCTATACAACCAGATATTAAAGTGGAACAAAAAGATAATACAAACTTTAGAGATATATTAAACAATCAAGTTCAAACTCAAACAAACAATGATTTCTTAGATAAGCAAGCTACAGAACAAAAAACAGAAGAAACTTTTGTACAAGTTATGGCAAAATTAAAAAAGATGCAAGATGTTGTAAAAATGGCAAGAGGTGAAAAGACCGAAAACATAGAAGAACAAGAAAGCAATATAACAAATGTAATAGAAGAACCAAAAGAAACAGTTATAAATATGCCAGAAGAAACACAAATTGATAATAAAGAACTAACCCAAGCAAATAATGATGAATTTGAGGATAAGTCAAAAAATAATATATTAGAAAACAAAGCCAATACATCTGATGAAGACTTCTTAAAAATGTATGAAAAGAACTTTGGAATAGCTGTAAAACCAAAAGAACAAAAAGAAGACGATAATTTATACGTATCTGATGATTTTAAACCAATAACTGGTGAAAATATTTCTGTATTTGAAGAGCAAGCAAATTATACTGCAATTCCTTCTTATAAATTTATAGGAATAGCTTTTAATACATATATAATAATAGAAATGAAAGATGATTTATATATTATAGACCAACATGCTGCCCATGAAAGAATTATGTATGAAAAAATAAAAGCAAATTACTATAGCGACAGCGAAAGAAATTCTCAACTAATGTTATTGCCAGATATTATAACCCTAGCACATAAAGAAATGGGAATATATAAAGATAATAGAGAAATGTTCAAAAAAGCAGGATTTATGGTGGAGGAATTTGGAGAAAATACTGTTAAACTAAGTGGTGTACCAGATGTATTAATAGACTTAGAAACAAAAGAATTATTTTTGGAGACTTTAGATGAAATAAATACTGTTGCAAGAACAGCAAAACAAGAAATAGAAGAAAAATTCATAGCAACAGTTGCATGTAAAGCTGCAGTAAAAGCGCATATGGTATTAGACAGAGAAGAGGTTATGCAATTATTAGATAAATTACTAGTTCTTCCAAATCCATTTACATGTCCACATGGCAGACCAACTGCAATAAAAATGACAAAAAATGAAATAGAAAAGAAATTTTCAAGAAGGTAGGAAAAAATATGGAATTATTTTTAACATTGTTTATATTAGTTGCAAATGTTGTTGGACTTTTATTAGTGTATCATTCTTTTGATAAAAGAATAGATAAAAATAAAAAATTCATGTATACAATGATATGTTTTGGAGTAATGTACATTTTAACACTAATAATATACTTCTTTAGCTCAATAGGCATAAATAACGAAAATGTATCAGAGAGTTCTAGAAATTTAATAACATTTACATTTGTTCCAATTAATACGATAGTTTTACTACCAATATTAATAAGATCATTTAATAATAGAAAAATGAATAAAATAACAACAAGACAATTAAATAGAACAGCGACGATTATGATAGTTGTAGCAATAATATTAATTGTTATAGAGTTCTTTAGTTTTAGAAGCATTCAAAAAGGAATAATTCAAATATTTAATGAAAGACAAAATGAAGCTAATAACCAACTAGTAAATATGCAACAAGAAACAAATATACAAATGAATAATGAACAATCAAATGTAATAAATTCAAATAGCGAAACTGAAAATAAAATGGATAATCAAGAAGAATAGAAAGGAATCTTTATGCAAAAAGTAGTAGTTATATGTGGTCCTACAGCAAGTGGAAAAACAGCATTATCAATAGAACTGGCAAAAAGAATTAATGGAGAGATAGTATCTGCTGATTCGATGCAAATTTATGACGAAATGAATATTGGAACTGCAAAACCAGATCAGGAAGAAATGCAAGGAATAAAACATTACTTAATAGGAAATATAAAACCAACTAACAGATATAGTGTTTCTGAATTTAAGAAAGATGCAATATCTGCCATAAAAGAAATAATATCAAAAGAGAAAATGCCTATAGTGGTTGGTGGAACAGGCTTATATGTAAACTCATTAGTATATGGAATAGATTATCCAGAAATACAAACTAATTTAGAATATAGAAAAGAACTAGAAAAAATAGTAGAAGAAAAAGGATTACAATATTTATTTGAAAAAGCAGTAGAAATAGATAAAGAAGCTATGAAAAACATTAGCCCAAATGATAAAAAAAGAATATTAAGAGTATTAGAAATCTATAAAGAAACGGGCAAAACAAAAACAGAACTAGAACGAGAATCTAGAAAAAATGGTATACCATATGACTACAAAATATTTGCTATTAATATGCCAAGAGAAATTTTATATGATAGAATAAATAGAAGAGTAGATATTATGATAGAAAAAGGTTTAATAGATGAAGTGAGTTCTTTGTACGAGAAATATGGAGAAAGTCTGCTTACATCTATGCAAGCAATAGGGTATAAAGAAGTAGTGGAATTTTTAAAAGGAAATTGTACAAAAGAAGAAATGATAGAAAAAATAAAAATGGAAACAAGAAGATATGCAAAAAGACAACTAACTTGGTTTAGAAAAATAGAAAATATACAATGGCTAGATGGATTAAATGATATACAAAATAATGTTAATATTATTTTGGAGGGATTACAATAGTGAAGAAAAAAAATGAAGAAAAAATTAATAATCAAGTATCTGATACTGATAATAAGAAAAATCTAAATAAGGTAAAAATAATTGTATGTTCTATATTTTTGCTAGCAATATTAGTATATGTACTATACATTGTAATAGCACTTGTAAGAAATCCAACAGATACATTTATAGTTACAAATGGAGAGGTTTCTCAAGAAGAAAATGTTAATGGTTACATAGTTAGAAATGAAACTGTTGTGCGTGGTGAAAACTACAAAAACGGAATGGTGAAAATAAAAAATGAAGGAGAAAGAGTTGCAAAAGGTGATTCTATATTTAGATATTATTCTTCAGGAGAAGAACAAATAAAAGAAGAAATAGCAAAATTGGATGAAGAAATTCAGACAATAATGGAAAACCAAAGTGGCGCTTTTTCAAGTGATATAAAATTATTAGAAAGTCAGATAGAAAACGAATTAAATTTAATTTATGGAATTAACTCAGCACAAGAAATTCAAGAATACAAAAGAAGTATAGCAGACAATATAACAAAAAAAGCAACAATTTCTGGTGAGCAAAGTCCGGCTGGTTCAACTCTTCGAACATTAATAGAACAAAGAGCTTCATATGAAAGTCAATTGGAGAGTGGCTCTGAATATGTAACGGCAACCACAAGTGGCACTGTATCTTATAGAGTAGATGGATTAGAAGATGTTTTAACAACTGAGAATTTTGGAAACTTTAATAAAGAATTTCTAGAAAATTTAAATTTGAAAGTTGGACAAACAATTGCAAGTAGTGAAGAAATGGGAAAAATAATAGATAATTATAATTGCTACATAATATTTAATTCAGATACAGAAGAGGCAAAATCAGCAGAGATTGATGATAGTATACAAATTAGATTACCAAATTCAGATGTAGTAACAGCAAGAATTGCAAATATAATTGAAGAAACTGATGGAAGTAGAACAATTGCTTTAAGAATAGAAAAAGATGTACAAGAATTAATTTCATATAGAAAAATATCTTTAGACATAATTTGGTGGAGTGCAGAAGGCTACAGGATACCAAATTCTGCTATAAAAGAGATTGATGGATTAGATTATGTAGTAAGAAATAGAAATGGTTATTATAATAAAATGCTAGTAAAAGTATTAAGACAAAATTCAGAATATTGTATAGTTAAACAATATACAACAGAGGAGTTACAAGAACTTGGATTTACAAATACAGAAATATATAATATGAAAAATATAAATTTATATGATGAAATTATATTAAATCCAACAGAAGAACAATTATTACAATAATGTTACAAAAAACTTAAAATAATATTACAATACAAAAAAACTATTGACATTCTTTGAAAAAAGATAGATACTATAGCTAGCAAATAAACGAATGACGATAATTTAGGAGGTTTATGATGTCAGGTGCTATAATGAATAAAATATGGGGCGCATTTGGAATGGATGCAGAAGAAAATGAGGAAGAAGAATACGAGGAAATAGAAGAAAACGAAGAAGAAGATAACAATAGAGAAAATAAACTTTGGGGAAGACGTAATAAAGTTGTAAGTATGCCACAACCACAACAAGTGAGAATGGTGATATCACAACCTACAACTTTTGATCAAGCTGAGGATATATGCGATTTATTAAAAGAAAAACAATCTGTAATAGTAAACTTGGAATATGTTAATAAAGATATTGCAAGAAGAATTATTGATGTTGTAAGTGGAGCTGTTCATGCTTTAGATGGACATATACAAAAAGTTTCAAACTCAATATTCTTAATTGCACCATATAATTATGAAATAACAAATGAAATGGCTAGAGAAGAAATAAAAAACAAATTATCTGTTTCTTGGCTAAAAAATACTGCAAACAACTAGATTTTAAAATAAATAGGAGGCTATAATGATTACACCTTTAGAAATAGAAAACAAAAAATTCTCTAAACAAATGATGAATGGATATAGCGTAGAAGAAGTTGACGATTTTTTAGATGATTTAACTGTATGTTATGAAAAATTATATAAGGAAAGTAATGAACATCAAACTAAGATAGAAGAATTAGAGGCAAGTTTAAAACACTATAAATCTATAGAGGAAACATTAAACAATACTTTAATTATGGCGCAATCAACAGCAGAAGATATAAAGAATGTAGCAAAACAACAAGCAGACCAGATTGTAAAAGATGCAGAAGCTGGAGCTAGACAATCTTTAGCTACATTAGAACAACAAGTAGTTTTAAAACAAAAAGAGCTTGAAGATTTGCAAAAACAATTTGATGTTTATAAAGCTAAGATGGAATCACTTTTAATTTCTCAACTAGAATTAATCAAAGATATAAACAAAGATCAAAGTAA
>CALXJO010000023.1 GCA_944388645.1 uncultured Clostridia bacterium | reverse complement strand
TTATATAGGAAGATATGAGACAGGAGACCTAAACCAAGAAGTAGCAGTAGTACAAAAAGGAAATACAAATATAGCAAGTCAAAGATGGTATTCAATGTATGAAAAATGTAAAACATTAAGTGATAACAATAATAATATAGAAACAGGAATGATATGGGGAAACCAATGGGACAGAACAATGATGTGGCTAATGGAGTGTAATGCAAAAGATGAAACAACAGGAAAGAGTAAAGAAGAAGTAATAAGTGACTCGACAAGTTGGGGAAATTACTCAAATGCCACATTTCAATATATAAACAGCAGTGGAGTAACAGCAACAAAGAATGAAAATAGTAGTACAAGAATCCCAACAGGAAGTACGGAGTATACAAAAGCCAACAACATCTATGACTTAGCAGGTAACGTGTACGACTGGACCATGGAGGCCTACTCTACCAGCGGCAGGGTTTTGCGTGGGGGCAGATACAACGGTACTGGTAGCGGCGATCCAGCGAGGTTTCGTTTCAACTACAGTCCGGGCGCTAGCTACGGCGACTACGGTTGCAGGGCTGCACTTTACATTAAGTAGCACTGAGCCCTGATGGCAATGCACCAGCGACTGTGGAGCCAGAAGCATGACACCAAATGGTTTTGACTGGTGATGCACTTGTTCCAGCGATAGGCGTAAATAAATACTGAAAAGTGTTACAAAAACCCCGTAGGCATTTTGAGAAGAGCCCGAGCCCAGCTTTGCTGGGCTTAAGAATAAAAATAAAAAAAGAGAAAGTAAAACTGAAAAGAAAAACTTAAATTTAGTATAAACCCAAAACTAAAGCCCGGCTAAGCCGGGCCAAAATTAAAATTAAAGAGAATACAAAAGTTAAATAATAAATAAAATAAGCGAAAGAAAAATTTGAGGAGAAAAAATTATGAAAATGGTCGAAGAAATGGAAAAACTACAACAAGAAAATGCTGGCTCAATAATATTAGTAAAAAACGGAATCTTTTTCGTAGCAATTGGAAAAGATGCACTTACATTGCATGACGAGTTAGGCTTAAAATTAACATGCATGAAGTCAGAACTTTGTAAGGTTGGTTTCTTAGTAAAAAATGTAGAACAATATATAGAAAAATTAGAAAAAATAGGCTATTCATTCATATTATACGTAAAAAATGAAAAAAATAATTTAGAAGAAATATATAGATACAAAGGAAAAAATGTAGAAGAAGAAAAGAAATGTTTAGGTTGCTCAAAATGTGAGAATAGAAAAGAAACAGAAAAAGACATATTAGAAAGAGTAAAAAAATTAGGAATGGCAAAATAGTATATCCCATTGAATGGTAATTCAAATGTATTAATTGAATATCCATAGCAGATTGATTTAGAATTAACAGAAGGTCAAGTTAAACATGCATTAAAGAACTTAAAGAAACAGGAAAATGTTGAGAGCATTTGAAAAGTAAAAAAATTTGTTTTATCAATATATCTGGAAAAGTTAAAAAGTGTTTCGGAAATTATAAAAAATTATCTGAAACACTTTTTTTAAAATAAAATCAGAAAATATAAAATTTTAACCAAAGGAAAACTTTATAAATCAAAGAAATTCCTTAGAAACAACTGGAATATAATTACATTTTTATTACAAATAATATATTTTATTGCATGGAAAAAATAATTGTGATAGTATGAAACTAAATTAAATGTCGAAAGAGTGATAAACTTGGAAAAATTAAGTAAAAAAGAGAATGAACTAACACTAATACCAAAAGCAGAACGATACATTGAATACATGTTAGATGTAATATTTAAAATTCCAAGAGTAGAAAAATTTAGCATAGGAACAGAATATAAAAATTCTATGTACAAAATGTTAGAAAATATAATGTATCTAAATAAAATAGAAACAGGAAGATTAGAAATAATAAATAAAATTGATGCAGACCTTAATGTTCAAAGAATTTTCTTAAGAATTATGTATAAAAATGCATGGATAGACAAAAAGAAATTCGACTATTCGATGACCTTAATATATGAATTAGGAAAGATAGTAGGAGGTCTTACAAAAGGCTATGGCAAGAACAATAAGGAATGAATTTGATAAATATTTAACATATGATAATTTGATGAAGGCACATCTCCTTTCAAGAAAAGGAAAAAATTATAAAAAAGAAGTTATTTTATTTAATTTAAAACAAGAAGAATATATAAAATGGTTATATGAAGAATTAAAAAACGGGACATATAAGCATGGAGGATACAGAATATTTTATATTACATATCCAAAACCAAGAAAAATAGAAGCTTCTAGATACATAGACAGAGTAGTACATAGATGGATAGTAGATAGTTTTTTAAATAGATATTTCGTGAATCAATTTATAAGTACGTCATATGCATGTATAAAAAAAAGAGGAATGCATAAAGCTTCAATGGATGTTCAAAAAGCAATGAAGTACTGTACAAAAATATGGAACGAGTACTACATATTAAAAATGGACATTAGAAAATACTTTCAAAACATAAATAAAGATATATTAATGAACATTTTAAGGAAAAAAGTAAAGGAAGAAAAGCTGGAGAGGTTATTAGAAAAAATAGTATATTCAAATTCTGGTACAAAAGGAATTCCAATTGGAAACTACACATCACAAATATTTGCAAATATATATTTAAACGAAATAGATCAATATATAAAACAAAAGTTAAAAGTGAAATATTACTTTAGATATATGGATGATTCAGTTTTATTTGTAAAGACCAAAAAAGAAGCAAAAGAAATTTTATACAAGATAAAAGTCTTTCTAAAAGATAAATTAGATTTAGAATTAAACAGCAAAACACAAATTTTTAAGAGCAAGCAAGGAGTAAATTTTTGTGGATACAAAATCAATGCATATAGAATAAAATTAAGAGATAGAGGAAAAAAAGCATTAAAGAAAAAGATTAAATTTTTACAATCAGAGGTGAAAAAAGGAAACATTTCTAGTAAAGAAGCTGGTAAGTATATTTGTGGACATTTAGGCTATATGAAATATGCAAATACGAGAAACTTGGAAGAAAAAATTTTCTATATGGGCTAAAAATTACAATTGTATTACAAATTATAAAAAAGCTTGAAAGAAAAAATAAATATGATATTATGAAAGTAATACATTCAAAATCAAAGTAATGTATTAGGGATAAATCATAAGGCCAACTCAACCACCCGCAGGGTTTAGCGTGGGGGCTAAGCCTGAGGTTGCAGGGCTACACTCTAATACTATTCCAGATGGCTATTTTTACGGAAGTAGTCCCGTGATATATTAGATATTAAAGAGGTTTATTCCTTCCGCATATTAGGTAAATATTAAGATTTAAAATACATACCGGTAGGCTTCCGACAGTATGTATTTTAAACTATATAAAGGTGAAAAGGTATGAATGAATGTTTTTTATTTGTAAATAGAATCAGTAATATAGAATATAAGTTCATAATCAATAAAAAAGAAAAAGCAATTGCAAAATTTAAAGCACAATTATTAAATAAAGCAGAAATAACCTTATATGCATATGACAATTTAGCAGATTATTTATATCAAAAAGAACCCGAAAAAATGGCTATAAGGGGAGAGTTAAGAGAAAGCATGCAAGTAGAGATTTTAGAAATACATGTTTTAGGGGATTCTTTCTTTAAATAAACTAATGAAAACTATTGTAATTCATATAAAACTTGTGATATAGTATAAACGTAAAATACTATTAAACAGAGAGGGTAATATGGGAAAAGGAAAAAGATATAACGGATCTGAACAAAAGCTAAATATCAAAAAAGTTATAGCGGTAATAATTACACTGCTTGTAGTAGTTATGTTTATAGCAATCATAGTAAAAATAATAAATTCAGACGATACTTCAACAGAGAAAAAACCCGCCCTAGCATATTATGTTGTATATGATAATCAAAAATGGGGAGTAATTAATTCTTCAGGAGAAACTATAATAAACCCTAGTTATGATGAAATGATTATAATCCCAAATAAAGAAAGAGATGTATTTATAGTTACATATAATGTAGACTATACAAATAATACATATGAGTCTAAAGCAGTAAATTCTAAAAAACAAGACTTATTTACAAACTACGATAAAGTAGAAGCAATTCAAAATTATGATAGAAACAACAATATTTGGTATGAGACAAGTTGCTTAAAAGTACAAAAAGATGGCAAATATGGATTAATAGATATGGCTGGAAATGAATTACTAAGTCCACAATATGATGATATAACTCCTATAATTGGGGTGACTCAAAGTTTAGTTACAACATTAAATGGTCAAAAGGGACTAGTGAGTACCACTGGATCTGTAATAATAGACAATCAATATGCAGAAATAACAACACTTACAGATAATTATGAAGATGGCTATTTAGTTAGAAATAGTGATGGAAACTATGGAGTTATAGGCACAAATAAAAGAGAGCTACTACCAATAGAATATAGTAATATAGAGCATGTATATGGAACTAACACATATATAGTTGGAACAAGTCCAAATTATCAAATAATCAACACATCAAATGACCAAACTACATCTATCTCATATGATGGAGTAAAATCTATAAACAATGGTAATATAATAGTACAAAGAGGAGACCAGTATGGTATTATATCTTCTACAGGAGAAGAACTAGTTGCACCACAATATGATAGCCTAGAGTACATATTCCAAAACTACTATATTGCTTCAAATGATGGTAAATATGGAGTTATAAACACAAATAATGAAGTTCAAGTTGAACTAAAATATAATTATTTAACTTATATAAGTACTGCTAGCATATTACAAGGAGAAACAGATGGAGTTGAATCTGATTTATTGGATACAAGTTTTGCTGTAAGATTAACAGGAATTGTTTCAGAAATAAATACAAATAGAGGTTATTTAAAATTAAGAACAGATTCAGATTATGAATATTACAATTTTAGATTTGAGAAAGTAAGCAATAGAACAGTATTAACAGACAACACATTATTCTTAGATAAAAAAGATGGTAAATATGGCTATGTGGATAAAAATGGAGTTGTAGTTATAAATTATGTTTATGATGATGCTCTAGAGCAAAACGCATCAGGATTTGTTGCAGTTAAGAAAGATGGAAAATGGGGAGCAATAAATTCAAGAGGCGAAACAGTAGTTGAACCAACATACACACTAGACAACAACACAGTAATAGACTTTATAGGAGAATGGCACTTAGCAGAAGATACAAACGCAGGATATTACACAAAATAAACGTAAGAAGGAGATAATATAAAAATGGAACTAAAGACCAAATACCAATATACCTATTTTATATATCCATACATAGTAGATGAAAAAAAGTATGATAAGTATCTATTAAAACTATTAAATAATAAAAATTGTACAATACATACTTTCGAAAAAGAAAAAGATGCTGACCTTTATCAATACTTCTTGCCAAAGATAAGAAATTATCTATTTTGGAGTATCGAGTATGGAAAAAGTAAAGTAGATAAATTAAATACTATAGAAAAAAACATGCAAGCTGTACTACTTGCGGGTTATCCATGCGTTATATTTGACTATAATTTAGAAAAAGACATTCAAGGTAAAGTTGGAAAAAGTGACGGAATCTTCTTTAACATCACAAAAATGCAACTTATATGTTTTAATACTGGTATTTGTTTCTTAAATATAAAAACTACATTAGAAGGAGAAAACACACTAGCAGATTTATGCAACTTTAATTATAGATTTAGAGACATAAAATCAAGTTTATACAATTTTAATGGACACGAAAATATACAAATTCAAACAGACATGTTTGAAAGCAGAAAAGACCTAACAGATTTAATAAAACAATTAACAGGAACTAACAAAAAAGCCTTACAGCTTAACCTAGATACAGACAGATTCTTTGTATACTCTTATGCATGTATTGGACAAGAAGAATGGAATCAAAATTCAGAAAAAGAAATATTTCAAAAAGAATTTTTAAAATATTCAAGTGTAAAACCAGCTGATTACAAAATGGATTATGAGCAAAATAGCAAACATGTAAAAATTGTCGAAAACTCAAAATATGAGTTGTATGGATTTACAAAAACAGGAACAGTATTATTAACAGCAGACATAAACACAGAAAACTACACAAAATTACCACACATTTATGAAAGACAATTACTATATAGCTACATATTTGAACTGTACCAAAAAATATATATGAAGAAAATTAATTTAGACTTCAAGAAAACTAAAAATGTAAATGAAGTCCAAAAAGAATTCATAGATTTCACACAATCAATTTGGATAGAAGAAATAACAAACGACGATTTTGGAAATTTATTATGCAATTATTGGGAAAACGTTCTAAAGAACAACATGTTATATTCAGAATTAAAAAATAAATATGACACTTTATATAAAAATGCAAACATAGAAAAAACTCAAAAGACCAGTAATTGGATAGTAATAATACTAATCATATTAGTAATATTAAATATTATTAGTCTATTCAATATTTTTTAGATGCTTTTGGGGACACTTCTCCAAGACATCTTTTGGGTGTATTTGGGGACACTTCTCCAAAACATCTTTTGGGTGTTTTTTGGACGCGTCCCCTAAAACATCTTTTAGGTGTATTTAGGGACACCTTTCAAAACATTTTAGAGATAAAGAGGTAAACAAATGCAAATAAAAGTAGGTATAGATATAATAGAAGTTGATAGAATAAGACAGTCGATAGATGAGATAGGAGACAGTTTTATTAATAGAATATTTACAGAGACAGAGAAAACATATTGTGAATCAAGAAAAAAAGCAAAATATGAGCATTATGCTGCAAGATTTGCAGTTAAAGAAGCGGCATTTAAGGCTGTTTCTACACTATTAAAAGATAAGTATTCAATCTCGTGGAAAAATGTAGAAACAGTTAATGACCAAAACAATAAGCCAACAATCAACTTTGTAGCTTTAGATAAAGAGGTAGAAAAAGAACTAAAAAAAATACAGAGTATAGATGTAAGTATTTCACATTTAAAAGATTACGCAATAGCTAATGTGAGTATCTTAATATAAGAAAGGATTAAATTTAGATGGAACTATTTGATTCTCATGCACATTATAATGATATAAAGTTTGAGGAAGATAGAGAAGAACTTCTAAAAAGTATATATGATTCGGGTGTTACATCAATAATATGTGCAGGGTATAATTTAGAAAGTTCAAAACAAGCAATAGAAATAGCAAATAGTCATGACTATATATATGCAACAGTAGGAATTTCACCAAATGATTTAGAAGAAAACTGGGAAAATGATTTAATAAACATAGAAAAAATACTTGAAGATAGCAGTTATGAAACAAAAAATAATAAAATAGTAGCTGTAGGAGAAATAGGTTTAGATTATCATTATGATACAGATAAGAAAATACAAAAACAAGCTTTTATAAAACAAATAGAGCTTGCAAACAAATATAATTTGCCAATAGTAATTCATACACGAGATGCAGTAATGGATACAATAGAAATATTAAAACAGCATCCAGTAAATAAAAAAGGAGTATTTCACTGTTGTCCATTTAACAGAGAGCTAATAAAAGAAGCACTAAAATTGGATTTCTATATTTCAATTGCAGGACCAATAACATTTAAAAACTCAAAAAATGCAGAAGAAATAGCAAACCTAGTACCATTAGAAAAAATGTTAATAGAAACAGATAGTCCATACTTAGCACCAGAACCAGTTAGAGGATCAAGAAACGATTCCAGAAATGTAAAATACACGGCACAAAAAATAGCAGACTTAAGAGGAGTACAAGTAGAAGAAATAGCAAAACAAACATATGAAAACACAAAGAAAATTTTTGCAATATAAAATTAACAATAAAATTGCCCAAAAGGAAATCGCCCAAAAAGGGGCGTCCCTCTTGGGCGAAAATTTTATTTAGAGAAATCTACTTTTACATTTTTACGTGCTTCTTCATTATCTACTTCAAATAATGTTTCTGGTTTGAATTTAAACATAGAAGCTACGATATTTGAAGGAAATACTTCTAATTCTGTATTGTACTTTGTAACAATGTCATTATAGAATTGTCTTGAATAAGAAATTTTGTCTTCAGTATTTGTTAGTTCTTGTTGTAAAGACATAAAATTTTGATTAGCTTTTAAATCTGGATAGTTCTCTGCAACAGCCATTATGGTTTTTAATGTTTCAGAAAGTTGATTATCCAAATTTGCTTTATCTGCAACTGTTTGAGCACTTGCCCATAAAGAACGAAGCTCAGAAATTTTTTCTAAAACTCCAGACTCATGCTCCATGTAACCTTTTACAGTTTCAATCAAGTTAGGAATTAAATCAAATCTTCTTTGTAATTGAACATCAATTTGACTAAAGCCATTTCTTACTCTTTGTCTTAAAGTTACAAGACCATTATATTTAGCAATTACATATATTACTAAAATAACAACGATTGCTAATATTATTAATCCTATTACCATATAATTACCTCCCTTAAAAATCTATTATTAATATATCATATTATTATATTTAAAACAATAAAAAATAAATATAAAATTAATCATATTTTAAAAAATCCTGAATATTATAATATTAGGACAAAGTTAACAAAAAACTTAAAACCCGGAAAGCGTTTTATCCGTAAGAATTATGAAAAATTTGACACAATTAGAAAAAAATGTTATAATAAACGTGTTGTTTCAAAAGGAGGAACGAAATAAATATGAAGATAGCAAAAAAAGCTATATTACCAATTAAAAAAATTATTGGTATATGCTTAATACTAGTATTCATAATGGGAATAGGAGTTGTAGCAAACAACGCTACACTAAATAATGTTAAAATAATACTTTCAAATGGTTATATAATGAATGTAACCACAACAAAAACAACAGTATCAGAAATATTAGAAGAAAATCATATAATATTATTACCAGAAGAAAGTGTTATTCCAAGTGAAGAAAGCAGTTTATCAGATAATAATACAATAAGAATTTCAAAAGATGAAAGTCAAACAGAAGTAGTAGAAGTAGCAGATACTACAGAGGCATCTGCAAATGTAACAGTAGATGAATTATTGCAATCATATGATTCAATAATAGAAAAAATTGAAACAGTACAAGAAACAATCCCATATGAAACAATAACAAAAGACGTATCAAATGGTGCAACAACCAAAAAAGATACTGTAATCCAACAAGGTGAAGATGGATTAAGAGAAGTAACATATAAAGTAAAATATCAAAATGATGTTGAAATTGAAAGAACAGAAATTTCTTCTACAATAATAAAAGAACCTGTAAACAAAATAGTAGAGGTTAGAAGAAATACAATCACAAACAGAAGCTCAAAAAGCTCTGTATCATACAACAATGGTGTATGGACATACTCTGCAGCAGATTTTGACCTTCTATGTGCTATAACAGCACAAGAATGTAGCTCAAGCTATGAAGGTGCGTTAGCAGTTATAACAACAGCATGTAACAGAGCAGAAAGCTCAAAATGGGCAAGCAAAGGTTCAGACCCATTAAGCCAATACAAAGCACCAGGACAATTCTGTTATTCAATAGATAGTCATTGGAAAAAAAGATTAAATGGAAATTATTCATCAGCAGTAAAACAAGCTGTAACAGATGCATTAAATGGAAAAAGAAACCACAATTACTTATCATTTAGAGCAGCAGGTCACGCATCTGGAGAATATATAGGCGGAAACGTATATTTTTAAAATTTAAATGAAAACAACAATGAAGAATTTTAATAAAACTGATACTTATTAAAATTCTTCTTTTTTAATAAAGATAGTCCTGTTTTCGGGGACACCTTCCAAAAACAGCTTAACTTAAAATTTGTAGAAAAATATCTAAAATGGGTAAAAAGGAGGAAAAAATGAAGCTAGTATCATGGAATGTAAATGGATTAAGAGCAATAATGAATAAAGGATTTAAAGAAGAATTTGAAAAATTGGATGCAGATATGTTTTGCATTCAAGAAACTAAACTTCAAGAGGGGCAAATTGAATTTAACCCAGAAGGTTATTATGCTTACTGGAATAGTGCAATAAAAAAAGGTTATTCTGGCACAGTTATTTTTACTAAAATTAAGCCAAATCACATAAAATATGGTATAAACATAGAAGAACATGACCAAGAAGGAAGGGTTATTACATTAGAATTTAATAACTTCTATTTAGTAAATTGTTATACTCCAAATTCTCAAAGAGAATTAACAAGACTTGATTATAGACAAAAATGGGAAGATGATTTTAGAAATTATTTAGTAAATTTATCAAAACAAAAACCAGTAATACTATGTGGAGATTTAAACGTTGCTCATAATGAAATAGACCTAAAAAATCCTAAGACTAATAGGCATAATGCAGGATTTACTGATGAAGAAAGAGCGAAAATGACAGAACTTCTAAAATCAGGATTCATAGATACATTTAGATATCTATATCCAGACAAAGAAGGATGCTATTCATGGTGGTCATATATGTTTCACGCAAGAGAAAACAATGCAGGCTGGAGAATCGACTATTTTATAGTTTCCAAAGATTTAAAAGACAAAATAATAGATAGCAAAATTCATTCAGAAATATTAGGTAGCGATCATTGTCCTGTAGAGCTTGATATAGATTTATAGAGGTGATAGGGTTGAAAGAAGAAAAAAATAATATAAAAAAGTGGATATATTGGTTTACTTTTGCGGTCGCTGTAATTATAGTGTTTAATGTATTAAGTAACATTTCTAATGTAACAACATGGATTGGCGAATTTATAAAAATACTTATGCCTTTTGGAATAGGTTTACTTATAGCGTATATTTTATATTTGCCATGCAGAAAAGTAGAATCAATTTATAAAAAAGCCAAGAAGAAAAGATTTGTATACAAACATGCAAGAGGCTTAAGTATAGTTACCATATATATAATTGTATTAATCATAATTATAATATTATTAAACGTAATCATGCCAGCTGTAATAGAAAGTCTAACAGATCTTTTGAATAATTTACCGGGCTATTACAATACAGCGATAGAAAGAATTAATTCTTTACCAGAAGATAACATTTTAAAAAGTGAGCCAGTACTTGAACTAATTAATAGCATAAGAGAAATAGACTTAACTTCGCTTATAAATATAGATAGAATACAAGAATATGTACAAGGAGTGATAAGTGCTGTAGGTACAATATTTAATATATTTATAGCAGTAGTAGTATCTGTTTACATACTGGCACAAAGAAGACAATTAGTTGATTTTTGGGCAAAAGTAGTTAGAGCTTTTACCAAAAAAGATACATACTTAAAAATAAGAAACTATTTTAACAAAGCAAACGAAATATTTTTCTCATTCTTAACAAGTCAAATATTAGACAGTTTATTAGTTGGAGTACTAGTTTCAATCGCAATGTCAATTATAGGAGTAAAATATTCAGTGCTTTTAGGCTTTATGATAGGACTATTTAACTTAATTCCATACTTTGGAGCAATAATTGCTGTAGTTATAGCAATCATCATAACACTATTCACTGGTGGACTCGGCCAAACAATTTTGATGGCTGTTGTAGTTATAATATTACAACAAATAGATGCAAATATAATAAATCCAAAAATTGTAGGAAGTTCTTTAAAAATAAGCCAAATTGTAGTTTTACTAGCAGTAACATTAGGAGGAGCATATTTTGGAGTACTTGGAATGTTCCTAGCAGTTCCAATGTTTACTGTATTTAAAGTAATTTTAGAAGACTTCGTAAATGACAAACT
>CALXJO010000022.1 GCA_944388645.1 uncultured Clostridia bacterium | reverse complement strand
AGCAATTAGGTTAACAGTCATTACAACACTTCCATTAATACTATATTTTATTTCACCTAATTTTTGTCCCTGTATAATTGGTGCGTTTATTACATCATCCAAGATTATTTCCTGAGAAATTTCGTTGTTATTACTTTTTTTAGTTAGAATTTTTGCATCTGATTCTAATACAGCGTTTATTGCTTTAGAAGTACCTTTATTTACCTGAACTTCTTTAATTACATCTCCCTTATTTCCAAAAGAAGTTACTGAATAATTATTAAAGCCATAGTCTAATAGTTTTTGAGCTTCGCTAAACCTAATTGCTGAAGTAGGAGCTCTCATTATAACAGCAATTAATGATAAATCGTTTCTAGTAGCAGAAGCAGAAAGATTATATAATGCAATAGAAGTTGATCCAGTTTTAAGACCAGTACATCCAGAATAGTTTCTTACTAATTTATTAGTATTTACTAAACTAGATTTACCATCTCTTAATGTATCCATCCAAATGGTTGTATAATTAGTTATGCTAGGATGGTTTACAAGCAATTCTCTAGACATAATTGCTATATCGTAACTAGATGTTACATGACCATCTTCATCAATTCCATGGCAATTTTTAAAACATGTATCATTCATTCCAAGTTCTTTTGCTTTTTCATTCATTTTTGCTACAAAAGCTTCTTGGCTTCCCTCCAAATAGTCTGCCATTGCTACTACACAGTCATTTGCTGAAACAACACAAATAGCTTTAAGCATTTCATCAACGGTTAGAGTTTCTCTTACATCAAGCCATATTTGAGATCCTCCCATTGCTGCTGCATCTTCAGTACAAGGAACTTGGTCTGTAAGTGAAATTCTGCCTGAGTCTAGGGCTTCCATAATTAATAATAAGCTCATAATTTTAGTAACACTAGCAGGTCTAAGTTGTTCATGCATATTATGGTCATATAAAACCAATCCTGTATTTTGGTCTATTAAACATGCAGAACCAGATTCTAGCATAAGTGAATTATTAGTTATTGTATCATCAGAGGTGTTTAAAGAAGCACTTACCTCATTTGTTTCCAATTTTGAAGATTGATTTGACCATACATATGTAGTTTCAGAAGTTGCATAAGATACGCTTGTAAAAATGTATATAAATGAAAGGAATAAACAAATAATAATTATAGTATTTCTATATTTCATGAAAAATCCTCCTAATAAAATATTAGTAAATAATATTCATATTAGAAGAAATTATGCAGATATTAAATTAGTTTAACAATAGTTGCACTAAGAGTTATATTATCGGTAGAAAAGTAAAGTTTTATGTCATTTCCAGTTTCGTTTTTAAACTTAAAATCTACAGAACCATAAGACACAGCAGCATCTTTTCCTTCAGGAACATAGTGAACTTCTCTTCCATGCTCATGTCTTTCTACTACAGTTAAATTGGGAACGCTAAGAACGGCATTATATAAAGTACTGCTAATTTGACAATTACCTCCACCTAATCCTTGTACTTTTTCGCCATTTACGATTACAGGAGCTTCTTTATATCCTTCTTCAGCAGTTGATGGACCAACTGTTTCACAAAAAGAAAAAGTTTCTCCATTAGACACAACTGTACCATTCAACTTTTCACAACTTATTCTAATATTTGTAAGTCGTCCTTCTGAACTTCCACCTAATTTAGTAGAATATGTTGCAAGTTCTTCCTCAGAAACTGTTGCTTCAGGAGCAGAATTTTCAATTCTATTATTAATTTCAGTAATTTGCTCATCATTAGCAGGAATATTAGACTCTACAGCAAGTCTTGCAACATTATTAGAAGAATCATCATTTTTATTCTCGTCATTTTTATTGTTGCGATAAATAAAGTAGATAACGGCTCCTATAATAATTAAAACAATAATAACTAAAAAAATATATTTAACTTTATTTGATTTCATATTCCACCTCTTACATTTAGTATGGATTGAAAAAAATAAATTATACAAAAACTAAAAAAGCACTAAGTATTAATGGTTGACAAATATCAAAAATATAGTATAATAATAGTATAGTTTTAAAGAATTAGGTGAAAAAAATGGCTAAAATTTGGAAAAAATTATTACTTGTAATATTAATATTGGCTTGTTTGTTTAATGTAGTATCTAAATTAGTAAAAAGGTACTCTTTAAAAGATGAAGTACAGCAATCTGCCCAATATATGCAAGAAAAAAATGATAATAATTAAAAAAATACTTGAAAACATAATAAATTTATGTTATTATAATATTTAGCAGTTTTATTAAAAAAGGGAGAGGTGAAAAAGCAATGAAAGAAGGAATTCATCCAAATTATGCAGAAACAACAATCACATGTGCATGTGGAAATGTAATAAAAGCAGGATCAACAAAAAAAGATATGAAGGTTGATGTATGCTCAAAATGTCATCCATTCTGGACAGGAAACTTAAAAAGAGAAACAACAGGTGGAAGAGCAGATAAGTTTAAGAAGAAATATGGAATTCAATAAAATTAATATTGAGAATAAATGGAAAGATAGGCAGGCAGGCCTATTTTTTTTTGCACGTAAATTTCGCCCAAGAGGGACGCCCTTTTTTGGGTGAAACTAATTCTAAGCTTGCAAAATGACGAAAAATGTAATAAAATAGAGAAAATTTGATTAAAAGAAGGAACAAAGATGCAAGAAAATTTAAAAGATAGAATACAAGAACAACAAGAATATGTAGATAAAGTAAATAAAATTAATTTAGGTAAAAATTTGAAATATATAGTTTTAACTATGGGATGTCAATTAAATGAAAACGACTCTGAAAAGATATCTGGAATGATTGAAGAAATGGGATATACAAGAACAGATAAAATAGAAGAAGCTGATTTAATAGCATTTAATACATGTTGCGTTAGAGAAAATGCAGAAGATAGATTATTTGGAAAATTAGGAGAAGTTAAGAAATATAAAGAAGAAAAAGGAACTATTATTGCAATAGGCGGATGTATGATGCAAGAAAAACATATGGTAGAAAAACTTAAAAAAAGCTACCCATTTTTTGATATAGTTTTTGGGCCACATACTTTATATAAATTTCCAGAAGATGTATATAATACATTAACAACAAGAAAAAGAATTGAAGATATATTAGATATAGATGGAGAAATTATAGAAGGCTTGCCAATTAGAAGAGATGATAAAATAAAAGCATCTGTTGCCATTATGAATGGATGCAACAATTTTTGTACATATTGTATTGTTCCATATGTAAGGGGAAGAGAAAGAAGCAGAAAAGCAGAAGATATCATAAAAGAAATTGAAGGTTTAGCAAAACAAGGATATAAAGAAATTACATTATTAGGTCAAAATGTAAATTCATATATGAGAGTTGAGAGAGAAAAAGGAGAAGATGTAGGACAAATAGATTCTTTTGCAAAATTATTAAGAAAAGTAAATGAAATACCAGGAATAGAAAGAATTAGGTTTATTTCACCACATCCAAAGGATTTTACTGATGATGTTATAGAAGCAATAAGAGATTGTGATAAAGTTTGCAAAATTATACACTTACCTTTGCAATCTGGAAGTTCAAAAGTTTTAAAAGATATGAATAGAAAATATACAAAGGAACAATATTTACAATTAGTAGACAAAATGAAAAACAAAATTCCTAATGTTGCATTTTCTACTGATATAATAGTAGGATTTCCAGGAGAAACAGAAGAAGACTTTGAAGACACATTAGATGTTGTAGAAAAAGTGTGTTTTGAACAAGTATTTATGTTTATTTATTCAAGAAGAGTAGGAACACCAGCAGATAAAATGGAGAATCAAGTTCCTGAGGAAATAAAGCATGAAAGATTTAATAGATTAAAAGAATTGGTAGAAAGTCAAATAGAATTAAATAATAAAAAATTTGTTGGGACAAAACAAAAAGTATTAGTTGAAGGAAAAAGTAAAACAAATGAAAATATGCTAACAGGAAGAACAGATACAAACAAAGTCGTAAATTTTGAAGGACCAGATGAATTAATTGGCAAAATGGTAGATTTAAAAATTGCATCTGAACATATGTGGTATCTTAAAGGAGAAATATAAAAATATAAAGGAGTATTAAATATGGCAGAATTTTCACCAATGATGCAACATTATCTTGCAACAAAGGAAAAATATAGAGATTGTATATTATTTTATAGATTAGGAGACTTTTATGAGATGTTCTTTGATGATGCAATAAATGTATCAAGAGAACTAGAACTTACATTAACAGGAAAAGAATGCGGACAAGAGGAACGTGCCCCAATGTGTGGTATTCCATATCATGCGGCAGAATCATATATATCAAAACTGGTATCAAATGGTCATAAAGTTGCAATATGTGAGCAATTAGAAGATCCAAAACAAGCAAAAGGTATTGTAAAAAGAGATGTAATAAGAATAGTAACACCTGGAACAGTTACAGAATCTAATTTATTAGAGGAAAAGAAAAACAATTTTATAATGAGTATTTTCCAAAAAGGAATGTTTTTTGGAATAGCTGTATGTGATATTTCAACAGGAGATTTCTATTCTGCAGAAATAAAGGAAGAAAATAATTTTGAGAGATTACTTGATGAAATTTCAAGATATTCTCCATCAGAAATAATTGCAAACAAAATGCTTGCAGATTGCAAAGAAGAAATAGATAAAATAAAAGAAAGATTTGATGTTTATATTTCTGAAGAAGATGAAGCAAACTTTAGTCAAGATACCCAAAATATATACATGCAATATGCCTTAGCTGATGATAAAGGTAATATAATTAAAGATTTAGATAAAAGATTATTTGCAGTTTCTGCTATTAATGGATTAATAAAGTATATAGAAGATACTCAAAAAACAAAGTTAGAACATATAAATAAAATTACAATATATACAATCACAAAATACATGGCTTTAGATATAAATGCAAGAAGAAACTTAGAGTTAACAGAAAAACTAAGAGATAAGTCTAAAAAAGGAACACTTTTATGGGTATTAGATAAAACTGCTACTTCAATGGGAGGAAGACTTTTAAGAAGATGGATATCAGATCCATTAATAGATGTAACAGAAATAAATGATAGACTAGAAGCAGTAGAAGAATTAAAAGATGATGTTATATTAAGAGGAGACCTAGAAGAGGCATTAAAAGGAGTTTACGATATTGAAAGGTTAGCAGGAAAAATATCATATGGAAGTGCTAATGCAAGAGACTTAAACTCATTAAAAGCATCTAGTAGTAAATTACCTCAAATAAAAAATTTAATATCAAATTCAAAATCTCATATGCTTAAGGCTTTATATGAAGAATTAGATTCATTAGATGATATATATGCATTAATTGATAAAGCTGTAGTTGAAGATCCACCAATTCTTATAACAGAAGGTGGAATTATAAAGATGGGCTATAATCAAGAGATTGATGAATTAAAAAAGGCTATGACAGATGGTAAAACTTGGCTTGTTGAATTAGAAGCAAGAGAAAGAGAAAAGACTGGAATAAAAGGACTTAAAGTTGGATACAACAAAGTATTTGGATATTATATTGAAGTTACCAAATCTAACTTATCTATGGTACCAGATAATTATATAAGAAAGCAAACTCTAACTGGTGGAGAAAGATACATTACAGAAGAATTAAAAGAGTTAGAGAGTAAAGTATTAGGAGCAGAAGAAAAAGTAGTAAGCTTAGAATATAATGAATTTGTAAAAATAAGAGAATATATAAAATCTCAAATATTAAGATTACAAAAATCGGCTATGGCAATTTCTAAACTAGATGTATTATGCTCTTTTGCAACCGTAGCAGAAGATTTAAATTATTGCAAACCAATAGTAGATAATAGTGGAGTAATAGAAATAAAAGATGGACGTCACCCAGTAATAGAAAAAATGTTACCAAGTGGAAGTTTTGTCTCAAATGACACATACATGGACAAAGAAGATAATAGATTATCAATTATAACAGGTCCTAATATGGCAGGAAAATCTACATATATGAGACAAGTTGCCTTAATAACACTAATGGCTCAAATAGGAAGCTTTGTACCAGCTCAAGAAGCACATATAGGTGTTGTAGACAAAATCTTTACAAGAGTTGGAGCATCAGATGATTTAAGTATGGGACAAAGTACATTTATGGTTGAAATGATGGAGGTTGCCAACATTTTAAAAGAAGCAACTGCAAATAGCTTAATAGTATTAGATGAAATAGGAAGAGGAACATCTACATATGATGGACTTTCAATTGCATGGGCTGTTGCAGAATATATAGCAGATAAACAAAAATGTGGAGCAAAAACATTATTTGCAACACATTATCATGAACTAACACAATTAGAAAATACATTAGAAGGTGTGAAGAACTATTCAATTGCAGTAAAAGAAAAAGGAGAAGACATAATTTTCTTAAGAAAAATAGTATCTGGAGGAACAGATGAAAGTTATGGTGTACATGTTGCAAGACTTGCAGGAGTTCCAAAACAAGTAACATCTAGAGCAAATGAAATATTAAAAACAATTGAAAGAAAAAATATATTATCAAATAAAAATATAGAAAAAGAAAATAAGAAACAAGTAGCAGGACAATTAGATTTATATAACTTTAAACTTGCAGAAATAGCGCATGAGCTTGACAAAGTAAATGTAAATGAACTAACGCCAATAGATGCATTAAACACATTGGTAAAAATAAAAGAAGAAATGAAATAGTTCGCCCAAAAAAGGGCGTCCCTCTTGGGCGAAAGTTTCTGGAAAAAAATATAAAAAATAGTAAGTATTTTTCTTGCTATTTTTTTCATTCTAGTGTAAAATGTTATAAGAATATGTATTATAATCAATTATGTGCAAAAAATAACAAAGAGAGGGATTATATATGAAGAAAGTAATTGCAATTATATCAATAATTTTTTGTATAATTGGATGTACATCTGTTTATGCAGAAAATGATACGAATGTAGTCGCACAAGAAAGCACAACTGGTAAATTAATAGAGATAAAGGAGAAAGAGTTAAATACACTTGAGGAATATAAGGAAGCTTATGGTTCAGATGCATATGGACTAACGGCTTACTTACTAAACAGAATTAGAATTTATAGTATTCCATTTGGCTTTGTAGCTATTGTAATAGCTGCAATCTATCAATACATAATAGGAATTAAAAAGCTAGATGTTAGAGACAAAGGATTTGCTCTAATGATTGCAAGCATAACTTTAGTTGTAATATGTCAAGTGTTACCACTTGTATTTGCAATAGTAGTAAAAGGTTGGAGGAGTTAACAAATGAAAGTATTATTTGCGGTAAATAATGAGAAGACTTCAGAGGCAATTATAAAAAAATATCAATCAATGTATAAAGAGATAATTTCATGGAAGAATGTTTACTTTTTTAATGCAATAATAAAGGAACTACAAAAGGATAAATCTTATGACAGAATTGTTATAGGCGAAGATTTAGAACCATATACGAATAATAATTATGAAGTTATAGACAATTTCCTTTTTGATAAGTTGGATGCCATAAGTGATGAGGCTTCTAATAGCACAGAAGGAGATATTCCAATAATACTTATAGCTACAGATAGAAGAGATAAAGGCGATTCAATATTAGTAAAATTATTTGGAATAGGAATTTATAATGTTTTATTAGGCAAAGATAGAAGCATGGAGAATGTATGTAAACTAATAAATCAGCCTAGAACTAAAAAAGAAGCCAAAATTTATTACAAAATAGAGTCTGATGAAGTAGAATATCAGTCAATTAATCCTGATATTGTTCCAGAAGATGAGATGAACAATATCATTAGACATTATAAAAAAATTGCTGGAAATGAAGAACAATATGTTTCTAGTTTTGAAGATATAGCTTCACAATATACACAAACACAATTGAAGATAATAGCTGCAAAATTACCATTAAATGTAAGAGCTGTATTAGAAGAGAAGTCACCAAAATATCAACAAGTTATGATAGGTAGCGTAAAAGATAAAGTAAAGGATGAACAGTTGGCACAAACTAATAGATATACAACGAAAAATATAGGAAGTTCAACTGCAGGAGCTAATAAAATTGGTTTGATTAATCAACAACTACAAAAAAGCAGATTAACAAAACCTGTAGTTATACCTTCAAGTGTTAATCTTCAAAATGTAGAGAAGGTATATAAAAATGTTACAAAAACTCAACCAGAAACTATAAAACCACAAAATCCAGTACAGGAACAAGTAAATACTACACAAACACCTATAATGCCAATGGAACCAGTAGTACAACCTGAACCTCAAATAGAGCAAGACTCTGAATCTTTATTATCTAATGAGAATAACAATTCGCAAATTGTACAAGAACTTGATGATATAGAAAACTTAAATATTGTAGAGCCAAAAAGAGGAAGAGGAAGACCTAAAAAAGAAAAGACACCTGAACAACTTATGCAAGAAGCAAAACCAAAGAGAGGAAGAGGAAGACCTAAGAAAAATCCTGAACCTCAAGAAACAGAAATTAAAGAGGTAACACCAGTAGAGCAAAAGCTAGAACAACAAACTATAGATGAAGAACCAATTGATTTATTTGCCTTAAGCACAGATGAAAACAATATTGAACCAGATGTTGAGCAGAATGATGATACAATGCTACCAGGATTTGAGGATTTTGATGATAATGATTTAGAAAATAAAAATAATGACTTGATGACAAATCAAAATAATCAATTAAACAATGGTATAAATAATAACTACCAGAATGTAAATCCGGTTAACAATACACAAAATAACAATTATCAGAATTTTAGTCAAACTAATACTATGCAAAATAGTAATATTACAGGTAACACAAATAATATAGAAGCATATAACAATCCAATAAATCAACCACTTAATAATAATATGCAATATAGTAATGGAAATCTTGGAAATACTTATGAAAATCCAACTGATTTAAAAGAAGTACAACCAAGCAATGTAGATTTATCTAATTTATTGGTTGGAGATAAGAAAATAGTTGCATTTGTTGGAACTTCAAAAAACGGTACTTCGTTCTTAGTAAATAACCTAGCTGTATTATTGTCGCAAAAAGGAATAAAAACAGCCATATTAGATCTTACAGAGAACAAAAATGCATATTACATTTATAATTTAAATGACGATAATTTAAGAAATAAAGCATTCAATTGCATAGATGGACTTAGAAGTGGAGTAACAGATGGAATACCAGTTAATAAAAATCTTACGGTATATACTACACTTCCTGGAGAAAATCCTAGTTTCCAAGATAGTGGAAATATTTTAGAGACTTTGGTTAAGAATTATTCTTTAGTACTATTAGATTGTGATTTTAAAACATATACAGACTATTTTGTAAATGCACAAGAAATTTATTTAGTACAAAGCTATGATATTTTAACAATTCAACCATTAACAGCGTTTTTAAATGAATTACAACATAAAAATGCATTGGATGAAAATAAATTAAGAATAGTTATTAATAAAACACTTAAATTAAGAAAATTAACTGAAAAAATGATTATTGGTGGAATATCTCGCTATAATGACCCTGCTACAACATATCAAAATACATTATTTAATAATGAAACAATAAGATATACTACAATTCCTTTTGAGGAACAAACATATGCAAGATATTTAGAAAGACTAGTAGATTGTGAAATAAATCTAAATGGATATTCAAAGATGTTTTTGGAAGCATTAAATAAATTAGGAACAATGGTTTATCCATTAATAGCCAATAATGTAAAATATAAACCAAATAAAAATTATAATGATTACAGTAAGCCAAACAAAAAACAAACTACACAATTTAATAGTAGCATGGATGCAACTTTAAACAAGATGAGAAGAAACATATAATAAAACAAAATGAGGTGATACTTTTTGATAATTGTTATTCTATTACTAGTAGCAATAATAGTAGGATTAATGTTTTATAATATATCTATACACAAAAAAGTAGAAGCATTTAAAAACATAGATCAACAGATTACTAGCCTGAATGTATTGCAAGACTTTATGAATACTATAAGTGAAACATCTTCTGTAGATGAAAAATTAAAGAAGATAAATGATATATTAATAGAAAAATATAAAATTAAATATTCAACAATTGTTGTATACAATGGAGCTGAATATGTAATAAAAGCAACAAACGTTGCTCAAAAACATTGGGATGCCCTAAAAAATTTACAATCTGAGCCAATATTTAAAGATAGTATAGAAACAGCAACTCCTAAATATGTAACAGTAAATAGTGAAAATGAAAAATTACCATATCAAAAAATGGAATTTGGAAGAGCAAAATCAGCTATGTTTTTCCCTATATATATAGATAACGTATATATTGGCTATTGGATTATAGAAGGCAGTGTGCCTCATGAGTTTGATAATGTTGATACAACTATTTTAGAAGTAGTAAAAAACAACATAGTTTCAGTACTAAAAACCGTAGAAAATCAATCTGTAGTTGAAAAGATTGTAAGAGATGATCAATATTCTGAATTAAAAACTGCAGAATATTTATATGCAGATGGTAAAAAAATAATAGATAAATATGATAAATCTACAGTATGTTTATTTAAAATAGTTAATATAGTTCAGATAAATCAAGAGGTAAGTAGAAAAACAGGAGATAATGTAATAACGCAAATTTGTAGAGCTGTGAAAGAAGAATTAGCACCAGAGTATCTATTTGTTAGATATATGGGACCCAAATTTGCAATTGTTTTCTCTGGTGTAGAAATAGATTCTGTAGAAGAATATATGAAATCTATGAAAGAAAAAGTAGAATCATTAAAGGTACCTTCAGCAGAAGATTACAAGGGAGAACCAGTAGAGGTTTCTCCAATAATAAATATTGCGCTTGCTACATATTATAAAGGAACCGTTTTAGTTGGCATAACAAAAAAATTAGAAGAATATCTAGATACTGCAGATCCTGCAGAAAGTAACATAAATTTTTTATAGGAGGTTTTTATGGTTACAGACGAGACAGTAAGTTATAATGTAGAAAAAGAAAAAAACAACAGAACAAGGGAAATTCTAAAAGAAGTATATCAAGCTTTAACAGAAAAAGGATATAATCCAATTAATCAAATAGTAGGATATATACTTTCAGGGGATCCAACTTATATAACAAGTCATAATAATGCAAGAAATTTAATTAGACAAGTTGAAAGAGATGAATTATTAGAAGAAATGGTAAAAACATATATAGGACTGGACAAGTAGTATGAGAGCTTTAGGAATAGATTATGGAGATGCAAGAGTTGGAATAGCAATCACAGATCCATTAGGATATACAGCACAAGGACTAGAAACTATACATCATCAAGGAAATGATAAGGTAGTATTAAAAAGGCTAGAAGAAATATTAAATGAGTATGAAGTTGACACGATTGCGATAGGTATGCCTATAAACATGAATGGTACTAAAACAGAGAGAGCAGAAGTTACAGAAAAGTTTATACACAAATTACAATGTAAATTTAATAAAATAAAAATTGTAAGAGTAGATGAAAGACTAACAACTGTTGAAGCGCATAGAACAATGAATTTTCTTAATATTAACAAACATAAAAAAAGAAATATTGTTGATACTTTATCTGCTGTATATATACTAGAGTCATATATGAAAATGAAAGAAAATAACTGAATATGATTAAAACATTTGAAAATAATAGAATTAGATTTTAATATTGTAGAAATACAAATTAAATATAAATTGTAAAATTGAAAGGAGAAAAAAATGAGTGATGAAAGAATACCTGAGAACTCAGGAGAAGAATTAGATGACAATATAATAATATTAAATGATGAGGAAGGAAAAGAAAACAGATTTGAATTTTTAGACTTAGTAGAGTTAGACAATGAAGAATATATAGTATT
>CALXJO010000021.1 GCA_944388645.1 uncultured Clostridia bacterium | reverse complement strand
TGGTTTTTCATATCATGGTAAATGGAACGTATACGTTCTTCATTTTTTAATTTTGAGAAATATCTACTATTGTTGAAAAAATAGATATGTTATGTTATATTTTAAATGTATAATAAAAGAAGGAAAATAAATTATAAAATAGGGTGTAGAGTAGCAACTTGTTAAAAATACAAGGGGGAGAGTATGGAACATGATACAAAAAATGATAAAATAATTAATATAATAGAAAAAAGTATAAACGAAATTATAAGAGGAGAAAAGGTTATTTCAATAAATGAATCATTAAAAGAAAAAGATATCAATAAAAAATATATTTATAATGAAACTTCATTTCAATATGAACTAGGAATTCTTTTAAGAGAAAGATTTAATGAATTAAATAAAAAAGACAATAGAAATAAATACATGGTACAATTCGAAAGAAATATTAATACTTTTACAGATATAAACATAAATGAAGTAGTGAAAAATCATATAGAAACAGATAAAGAAAACAAAAATGAATTTAATAATTTAAATGAAAAAGATAAAAAGAGAAGGTTATTTAGAAAATCAGAAATAGATATAGTTATTGTTAATAGTTATTTTCCAAAAGAGAGATATGCTATAGAGCTTAAGTATCATTATAAATCTATGGGTGAATTACCAAATTATATGTATAACTGCATTAAAGATATATTATTTGCTAAAGCATTATATCGTGAATTAAAGTTTTGTTACACTGTATGTGTAACAGTGGTCGAAGATGAAAATTTTTTTGGCAAAAGAAATAAAAATACAAGAAGTAACAATTATCTTTATTTTAAATATTATAAAGATGAAGAAGAAAAAGAAAAACTTAAGAATGAAATTGAAAATAAAGGTACTCCTGATATATTACATAGCAAAAAAGAAAAAATAAGAGTGAAAGAATTTGTGGATGCTGGTATATTACCTGTTAGGTGGGAATCAATAAGTGATGAGCAAAAAGGAAAGTATTATATGGTTAGTTTCGGTAAAGAGTAAAAAAGTAAATAATTTTGGTTATAACTAAAAAAACAAGGAGGATTAGTTTCCTCCTTGTTTACTTTGAATTGCCTTTTTTCTTCTAATATCATCTCCAAAAAATACGCATATATTATAACTTCCAACTAAACGAGAAATAATTCTTTCTCCATACATTTCGGCTAAATTATTTAAACTTAAATTAGTTGAAATAATTGTTTTTGTAATATGATCTTTTTGATTTAACAATCTCGAATTTAGTACTGAGAATAATTCTGAAAATTTCATACTATTCATACCCTCTGTTCCTAAATCGTCTATTACAAGTAAATCAACATTTAAAATATTATTTAATAAATCAAAACTTGTTTTTTTGCCCATTCTATAATCAATTATTGAATTAATCATAATAGGAGCTGTTTGGTATAACACAGTTTTATTCTTTTTTAATAGTTCATTGGCAATACATTGTGAAAGAAATGTCTTGCCAAGGCCAGTATTACCAGTAAATAGCAAATTCTTTTCATCAGGATTATCGAAATTATTAATAAATTTTTGAGCGATTTTTTTTATGTTTTCCATATTATCTCTAGGAGATATATTAAAATGATATTTTTCTTTGTCTATTTTATCTGAATATAAACTTGTAGAAAAACTATCAAATGAATGGTTTCTAATGTCATATGTATTATAAGTATTATATTTTAAATCAAATAATCTCTGTTTAAGACAATTACACATAACAGTATTGTAATTATTAGTAATATAACCTGTATCTTGGCACTTCTCACATTCAAAATGTGGATTAAAGTATGAATTATCTATTTTTAAACGAGAAAGAATTTCTTCCTTTTCTGAAAGCAACATTTGCTTTTTTTGCTTTAATTCTTCTAGTAAAGTTGTGTTACTTGTTTTAAGAACGTCTCTTGCTGTTCTAAAAGCTAGATTGTTTAATTCATCATCTATTTCTTGCAATCTTGGATTTTTATCATATATTTCTTTTTTTCTGTCCTGAGCTTCAGAAATAGCTTTATTTCTTTTTTGCTCATATTCATTTAACAATTGTTTTAAATCATTATTTGGCATATTTAATCATCCTTTTTATCATTATCAGTAGGAATATTGGCATATAAATCTGAGTAATTATCATAATTTCTTTGCTCATAGCTATTATAAGTAGGCTTTTTAGACATATTTTTAATATCTTTATCTTTTTGCTTCATATCTGCAATAAATTGATTTACAGCTTCTGGAGTCTTTAAATTCCTTTCATGCCAACTTGTGATTAATTTATCTAAATAATCAAAATTTGGATTTGCCTTTGAAGTAGTCTTCTTTAGTGCAATTTCTATAATGTCCATATTATAGTTAAAATCATTTACCCATTTATAAACATAAGCTTCTTCATATTCTGATAATTGCCTATTTAGGCCAAGTTTCTTAGAAATTGTTTTCTCTATGCTCATTAAAGCTTCTTGTTTTGCATAATAAGCGTCTAAATCTGCAAATGTCTTAATATTATTTTTTGCCCAAGCCTCAGCAACTGTTTGAATATAGTTTCTATGCAAAGCAGAGCGGTTAAAACAATATCTAAACAAAGCAATCATAACCTCTTCATCAAAAGAATATTTGCTAAACCATAATTCAATATCTCCATACCAAGAAGGAGACATTACACCTTGGAAAAACTCATTATTAATATTCTCGATTGCCTGAGCACGATATTTATTCTTTTGTGTATTTTTAATATCTTCTGCAGATAATGCAACTTTTGGGTTATAAAGTTTGTGTAATTCAATCTCTTGAATATTAGCAAACTCATAACCAGAGTTCTTCCTAATTAGCAAGCCAAGACCTTCCCAATATTTAATAGAATCTTGAATTGTTTTTAATGGTATATTTAATTTTTTAGAAAGGTCATTAATCCTTACTTCTTTGCCATATTTTGACAAAAAGAACATGTAAAGATATACCTTAATAGAATCGCCTGATGCTTGTGAAAAATATTCTGTAAAAAAAGCATCAGGTATGTTTGTATTTGAAAATAGTAAAGAACTATCTACTTGGTCTAATTTCATAATTTTAAGTCACCTCATAATCAAACAAATTATAACATTTTTAGACACTATTTACAACCAAAATTGTATTAAAATTTATTAAAAAGATAAACCTTATTACTAAACAAAAATTTTAGTAAATATGTAATAAAACTTAAGATATTTTCGTGCTGGAAACCAACAATACTAAATAATAGAAGAGGAAAGCAACAAATAATAAAAATTATAGCTTTAGTCGTAATATCTTCAAAAATAAGATTAATTAAGCAGAAGATGAAAACATCCCAAATAATATTAAAAATAATTGTATTATAATCAAAAATCCCAAATAATTTATTTTTAAAATTATAATTTCTAGGAAAAATAAATTTCATTTAATACCTCCAATCATCTAAAAAGAGTTTTTAAAGAAGCAATATTATAATTAAAATCAGTCGAAATTCCACCTAAAAGTTCTTTTATATAAGAATTAGCTTTACTTAAAATATAAATTGCACTAATGTAAGATATTTGTGATAAAACATCTAATGAAGATAAATTAATTGTAAAAATAATTAGTAAAATTAAAGAAACAAAAGATTGTAACAATAGTAGTGAGCAAATAGTACGAAGCCATATTTTAAATAGCCAAGAAGTTGATTGCATGACTAAAGAAAGTATTGCAAAAGGAGAAAGAAGGATAAATATTTTTACTAATATAAACCTAATTGAATAAGAGAAAAGCAATGAAATTAAACCAGAGGTTATAACACTTTTAATAATTCCATTAAAAGAGAATATATTAAACTCTGTATTTGAATTTAAAAATATATTTGTTTCTTCTATCAGAGTATTAAAAGAAATATCTTTAGAACAAATATTATTTCCTATTTCACATATACAATCAGATAACAAAGAGTTTATTTTTAGTATTTCTTCACAAAAGAACATTGAAGAATTTATACAAATACAACAAAGCAATACTTTTGTAAGAAATTGATAAGGTTTTTCTATATTTATTCCTACAAAATGAGATAACATTAATCTGCTACAATAATAAATAACAAATCCAATTAAAAGAGCATTGGCAATACCTGTAAGACCATAAACTGAGTTTAAAGCTTTTTCAAAGAGATTGTTAGATAATATAGATTCATCTATAAATGTAATTTTATCTAATAGGGAATAAATAGAATTATCAATAGAGGAGAAAAGAGAACTAAATAATTCATTTATTGTATCTATTATAATTTGAGAATAGTCGATAGAAGATGTATCCATTATTCATCACCTTACTTTACTAGGCTAGAAATAGCAGATAAAACTAAATCAATTCCTAAAATAAAGGCATATGAAAAAAGTGAACCTCGTACGATTTTTTTACCCATTCTAATACGTTCTTCATCACCAAAACTAAATTTTTTCATAAAAATACCAGTGCCCACTGCAACTGCTGCTGCAGGAGTTGCAAGCTTTATAAGCCAATCTTTAATATCTTCAAATGCATCATCTAATTTAGATATTAATTTTGGGTCTGCTGCAAATACATTTGTTGAGAAAAATATAGAAAATAAAATAAATAATAAAAAAATAATAAGTATTTTCTTTACCATAAGACCTCCTTTAAATTATTTAAAATAAGGGAAAAGTTCTATTTTACAAGGTGGTAATATCTTGTTACCATCTGTAAGAAAACAAAGAGCATTAAAAGTCTCTAGCTCTTGAGTAAAAAATTTAAAGTCATATACATAGTCATTTTGTACATATGTATTAATACTTTCAGAAATGCTGGAATCTTTTGAGTTAAAAGAACGAGTAATAAAATTATAATTAGTTTGTTTTGCATTTTCTGAAATAGTTTTTGATAATCTTTCTTTATCAACTTTTCCAATTTGTTTTTGAGCATTTTCTATTGTGTAAATATCATCTGTACGAAACCAGATTTTATTAACTAAATTTTGAACTATTATTTCTGTAGAATATTTATTATTTAAAGTATTTAAAATTGAGTTATAACTTTGAGTAGAAATAATATTAATACAACGAGCCTCTCTACTTTGAGAGAAGAAATTTGCATCTGTTGAAGTTACATATTCACTATATTCATCAGATATAAAGGCAACAACACGATTAGAAATATTCTTTTTTGTAAGTCTACGCATTACTTCTGTTTGAAAATCTATCTTCAAATATGCAGAAATTATTTTAGATAAATTTCTAAATTCATTTATATTCATATTAAGAACAACGATTTTTCCTAGATTTATAACATCCTTAAAACCATGAAAGTTAATTTTGTTTTTAGGAGGGCAAAAGGTACGTTCTACTTCAAAATCTGAGACAAAACAGTTTGTGATTCTAGTAATTTCAGAACGTAAAATATTTAAAGTACGTAAATCCAAACTTAGAAATTCTTTTTCAAAAAAGTTTATAGCAGATAAAAGATTATAAATTTGTTTTTTACTTAATTCATTTTTAGTAAATTTTTCTCTAAGATTAGCTATTTTTTCATGATAATAATCTGGTTTAGTAACTAAATTATGAATTTCTGTAAATGTAACATAATTATTGTTATATAATCTGCAAAGCTTTATTGCTTCTGTTAATACAGCTTCTGCTTTATCTAACCAATATGATTCTGAATTATTAGGAGAAAAAAGAAGTAATATAGTTTTTAATTGGTTTGCAATAACTGATGGCTTTAAAAATGGTTTATCTAATGGATTATAAAAATATTTACCTTTTATTTTAATTTCTATTAAATCATTAAGCCTTCCAATATTTTGGGCATAATTATATACTTGAGAAAAATAATTACCTTTAACATCTAATATAAGCATTCCTATTTTAGAGTTTGCATCATTATATTTATATTCCAGTAATTGCCTAGTAAATGGGTACATTGCACTACTAGTCTTACCAGAGCCTATTGTTCCTGTTATTAAAATGTTTTGAAACAAGCCATATTCAGGAATAGCAAGAGTTTTACCAGATTCATTATTAAGCCCAACAACTAATTGCAAAGAATTAGAATCTCTTTCTAAATTATTATTTTTGTGTTTATTGAAAATAGATTTAATAAACCTTGAATTAGAAATGCTAAATGAAATATTTATAGAAATAATTAATACTGATAAAAAAGCGAATAAAACAAATAATATTTTAATATTTTGCCATAATAAACCTTCTATGAAAAATACTTCAAACCCTAAATCTAGATATACAAAATCTACTAACAAAAAGGAATAAAAGAAAGATATTTCTAAATAAAATAGTAAGAAAAATAAGGTTAAAAATAAAATGAAAAACAATTTTTTATTTAATGTTACCACCTCTTTTTATGTTGTTTACATGTTCTAGCTTGGATCCTTGTTCAGAGTTTAAAAAGAATATTTGAAATGATGAATATATAAAATAAATAATAATAAAAAAATTAATGAAAAAAACTATAAAGAAAAAATATACTTTGATAAAATATCACTCCTTCCAGTTTTTACCATCTTACTATATTTTTTTAAATTTGTCTATACTTTTGAATAAAAATGTGATAAAATATTAAAATATAAAGGGAGGACAAGAGGGCGAAAAATAATTTTCACCCATCCAGTTTATGTAAGCTTTTTAAGCTTACAAATTGTAAGAAAGGAGAATGATGATAGCTTAAAAAGCTAACATCCACTAGGAAAGATGGAAATAAATAAAGATACAAAAATAGGAGAAATTGTAGAAAAATATCCTGAGAAGGTAGATGTTTTATTAAGTGCTGGAATGCACTGTATAGGCTGTCCTGCATCTCAAGCAGAAACATTAGAAGAAGCTTGCATGGTGCATGGAATTGATGTAGAAGATTTATTAAAAGAAATTAATAAGTAAAAATTTAAAAAAAATTAATAAAACCGTTGACAAATTGAATAATATGGTGTAAAATATAACATGCGTTGACCAAGAAATGGGTCATTAGCTCAGGTGGTAGAGCACTTGACTTTTAATCAAGTTGTCCGCGGTTCGAGTCCGCGATGGCTCACCAAGTCTAGGATTTAAGTGCTCTTAAATCCTAGAGGTTAACTATAAGGCCCCGTGGTCAAGAGGTTAAGACATCGCCCTTTCACGGCGGAGACATGGGTTCGATTCCCGTCGGGGTCACCAAATAATGCCACTTTAGCTCAGCTGGTAGAGCAACTGACTTGTAATCAGTAGGTCATCTGTTCGAATCAGATAAGTGGCTCCAAACAAATCCAAGCAAAATATTGCTTGGATTTTACTATATTATATAAAAGAGGTTAGGTTGAAAAAGAATTGCGTTTTGGCGTTGTTAAACTGCGCTACGAAAATCCTCAACGTGCAAAAAGCACGCCTCCGATTTTCTTGCTTGTTTGCCTAGCCAAAGCACAATTCTTTTTCAACCAGATTTGTGTCTTAAGAAAGGGATGATATAAAATATGAATAAAGTTGTTATTGTAACAGGAGCTTCTCGAGGAATTGGTAGGAACATTGCTACAACTTTGGCTAAAAAAGGCTACATAGTTATAGCAAACTATAATAAATCTGAGAATAAAGCTATAGAACTACAACAAAATTTAAAAAAAGAAAATATAAATATAGATATATTTAAAGCAGATGTCTCAAATAGAGATGAAGTTAAAAAACTAGTTCAATTTGTTATAAATAAATATAAAAAAATAGATTGTGTTATTAACAATGCTGGAATAGATCAAGTAAAAATGTTTTTAGATATTACTGATGCTGACTGGAATAACATGATTTCAAATAATTTAAATTCAGTATTTTACATGTGCCAAGAAGTTTTACCTTATATGATTCATGAAAAAAATGGTGTTATAATAAATATTTCTTCTATTTGGGGAGTTACAGGAGCTTCTTGTGAGAGCCATTATGCAGTTAGCAAAGCTGGTGTAGATGCATTAACAAAATCTTTAGCAAAAGAAATGGGACCATCAAATATAAGAATTAATAGTATTGCACCAGGATTTATAGATACAGAAATGAATAATAATTTAAATGAAGAAGAAAAACAAGAAATTAAAGAAGAAATTCCATTACAGAAAATAGGAAAAGTAGAAGATGTTTCTCGTACTGTAGAATGGATTGTAGAAGATGAATATATTACAGGACAAGTAATATCAGTAAATGGAGGATGGCTAATATAAAAAAACTCTACATTAACTTTATAGTTAATGCAGAGTTTTTTTAATTATTATTTCCATTTAAAGCTTTTCTCTTATAATTTCCAGAAATTAATTTTGGTAAATAATGTATAATTTTATAAATTGCTAATCTTACTTTTTTACTCCAAATATAAGTTCTTCTTAATCTTCTTGGAGCATCTAATTCAGACCCAGTATTTTGTGGTACTAGAGCAACTTCTTTCTTTTCTATAGTAAAGGTATAATTTTGGTTATTATTATTATCCCATTCATTATTTGAATTTCTAAAACATAAATTTAAAGAATCTGCAGATAATAATTCAATTTCTGCTTGAAATCCTAATTCTGTTTTTAACATTTGCACTTCATTTACATTGTCCCATTGTGGACCAAAACCATAATGAAGAAAAACAGACTCTGAGTTTTCCTCAAATAAACGTCCTGTATAAGAAATTTTTACATTTGTTCCTTCAATAAGTTTATCTGTATTAAAAAATATATTCTTTACTAATTCCATAATTCTCTCTCCTATTTATCTTTTGTCACACCTATTATAATATTAAAAAAAAAGATATTCAATAGTTTTGGTAAAAAAATGTAAAAATTTTAAAAAAAATAGATAAATATAAATTATATTGTAATTGTAAAATATTTTCTAATGTGGTAGTATACAATAAAGATGAGGTAATTAAATGAAAATAAAAAAAGTAATAAAAATATTTATAATTTTATTTTTTATTTTACTATTTTTTTCTGTAATTTTTGCATTAATAAATAGTGCAAATGATAAAATATTATCAAAAGTATTTATAGAAAAAATAGAAGTATCAAACAATTCTCTGGAAGAAGCAACTACAAAAATAAATGATTTAATAAATAAAATAAAAAATAAAGAAATTAAATTAATTTATAATGATTATCAAACATCACTTATATTAAATGAATTAGAGCCTGAATATAATGTAAATGATGCAATAACTAAAGCTTATAATATAGGTAGGGGTGGAAATATTTTTATTAATAATTATAATATTTTATTTACAAAAATATTTTCAAAAAATATAAATATTGATAAAATTTATAATAAAGAAAAATTAGTAGAAAAAATAAATGAAATAAATAGCTCTTTACCAGATGCACTTCAAGAAAGTGAATATTATATAGAAGATAATAATTTAATTATTACAAAAGGAAAAGCAGGAAATATAGTAGATGAGGAAAAGTTTTTAAATTTAATCGAAGAGCAATTATTTAATTTAAATTTAGAAAAAGATACTATTGAAATTCCTGTAATAAATAAAGAGCCACAAAATATAGATATAGAAAAAATCCATGATGAAATATATAAAGAGGCACAAGATGCATATATAACACAAAATCCTACAGTTGTTCATTCAGAAGTAAATGGAGTAGATTTTGCTATAACTAATGAAGAGATACAAAAAATATTGCAAGAAGATAAGGAAGAATATATAATTCCGCTAAATATAACTCTACCAAGTAAAACTGTAAATGACTTAGGAGAAGACGCCTTTCCAGATGTTCTTGGAACATATACTACTTTATATGATGCAAGTAATGAAAATAGAGATAATAATGTTAATTTAGCTTCTGAAAAGATAAATGGAACAATTATTTATCCAGGAGAGACATTTTCTTATAACCAAATAGTTGGAAAAAGAACAATTGAGGCAGGTTATAAAGAAGCTGGTGCATATGCTGGTGGGAAAGTAGTACAAGAAATTGGAGGAGGTATTTGTCAGGTTTCTTCTACTTTATATAATGCTGTGTTATATGCTAATTTAGAAGTTGTTGAAAGATATAATCACTATTTTGAAACATCATATGTTGATCCAGGAAGAGATGCAACAGTATCTTGGGGGAGTTTAGATTTTCAATTTAAAAATAATAGAGATTATGCAATTAAAATAGAGGCAAAAGCAAGAAATGGAGTTTGTGAAATAACAATAAAAGGAATAAAACAAGATAATGACTATGAAGTTGTTATTCAACCACAAGTAACATCAATAATAAAGAAAACAGAAAGATATGAAAATGATTCATCACTTGAAGAAGGAGTTACACAAGTAACACAAGAAGGACATGATGGATGTACATCTGAAACACATAAAATTTTAAAACAAAATGGAGCTATCATTTCTGATGAAATAATATCACAAGATTATTATCATGCTCTAGAAAAAATAATAAAAAAAGGAACGAAATAAAAGCAATGGTAACAATTCAAAGCATTAAAAAATATTTATATATAGGAAATTTATATATTTTTTCGAATTTTATCGCTTCTGGGAAGACGAAAAATTCTATAAAAATATATAGAATTTCCTTATTTTAAGTTTGTATTGGCTGTGAATTGTAACAAAGTAATTTATAAAAGTGAGGGATAAAGGAAAAAATAAGATTTTGGTTGACAAAAGATATTAGAAGTATTATAATAAAATATGTTCATGCACCACTAGCTCAGTTGGTAGAGCAGCTGACTCTTAATCAGAAGGTCCGGGGTTCGACTCCCCGGTGGTGCACCATTAAAGCATTACCTATATAATAATTATATAGGTATTTTTTTAAATATTAAAAAAATTGATTAAAATGTAATAATAGTCAGGGTTATATAAATTAGGAGGGATAGATATGTTAAAATTATACAGGACAAGTAATAAAGGAATTACACATGAGGTAAATACTTTTCAAAAAGGAACATGGATAGACCTATGTAACCCGACAGATGACGAAATAAAGCTAGTTTGTACTTCACTTGAAATAAATGAAGAATTTATAAGATATGCCCTAGATAGTGAGGAAAAAGTTAGGGTCGATGTAGACGATGACAATGAAGAAGTTTTATTTATTATTGATACTCCAGTAATTGAAGAAAATGAAAAATCTAGAATTTATACAACCCTTCCAATGGGCATAATTTTTGTTAGAGATGATTATATAATAACAGTTTCAATAAAAGAAAATATTATTTTTGAAGATATATTAAAAGGAATAAGACGAGTTGCAACTTATAAAAAAAGTAGAATTCTTTTACAAATACTATATAATAATGCAAAAGCATTTCTTGATACATTACTTAAAGTAAATCAAGAAAGTGAATTAGTTGAAGAAAAAATGCAAAAGTCTACTACAAATGCAGGTATTGTTCATATGTTAAACTTAGAAAAAAGTTTGGTCTATTTAACAACATCTTTAAAATCTAATGAAATGTTAATGGAAAAAATAATGAGAGGAAAAGTTATTAAATTATATGAAGAAGATGAAGACCTACTTGAAGATGCAATTATAGAAAACAGACAGGCCATTGAAATGAGTCAAATATATAGTAATATTTTAACAACAACAATGGAAGCATATTCATCAATAATTTCAAATAATTTAAATGGAGTTATGAAAGTTTTAACATCTATTACAATTATAATTGCAATACCAACATTAATTGCTAGCTTTTGGGGAATGAATGTTCCTGTTCCATTTGCAGGAAATAATTTAGGATTTTTAATAATGATAATTATTTCTTTAATTTTAACTATATGTGCTTCTGCATGGTTAAAAAAGAAAAATATGTTAAATTAAAAATACAAAAAATGCATAGTAAAATATGCATTTATTTTTTTATTATTTTTAATTTATTATATTAAAAAATTAATATAAATTAATATTAAAAAATAATTAATAAAAATAATTAAATAAAATAAATAATAAAAACTAATAAAATAATTAAAAATAATATAAAATAATAATTAAAAATTAAAAAAACAAATATAAAATAATAAAAAAATAATTATTAAATAAATTAATTAAAATAAAAATAATTAATTAAAAATAAATAGTAAATAAAATTAATTAATAAAAAATAAAAAAATAATTAATAATAAAAATAATTAAAAAAACAAAAATAATAAATAAA
>CALXJO010000020.1 GCA_944388645.1 uncultured Clostridia bacterium | reverse complement strand
GGAGCAGGTAGCGGGAATCGAACCCGCATAGCCAGCTTGGAAGGCTGGAATTCTACCATTGAACTACACCTGCATTTCCTAACGACAAGTATTATTATAATATTAATAATAATATTTGTCAATAGAAATTTTAAAATTTTTTTAATTTTTTTTCGCCCAAAAAAGGGCGTCCCTAATGGGCGAAATTTTATGCTCTTGGATGTGCTTTTTTGTATGTGTTTTTTATTGCTGGGTCTTGAAATTGCATATATACTTGTGTTGATGATATGTCTGAATGTCCTAACATTGTTTGTATTGCTTTTAAGTCTGCACCATTTTGTAAAAGGTGTGTTGCAAATGAATGTCTTAATACATGTGGAGTTATGTCTTTATCTATGTGTGCTTGTTCTTTGTAATATTTAACTATTTTCCAGAAACCTTGTCTTGTAAGTCTTGTTCCATTTACATTTACAAATAATGCTTCTTCATTCTCATCTTTTATTAAATATGGCCTTGCATCTTCTACATATTCCTTTAATGCTTTTAAAGACATTGTTCCAAGTGGTATATTTCTAGATTTGCTTCTTCCTTTGCATACTACATAACCTTCATCAAGCATTACATCATCCATATTTAATGAAATCATTTCTGTAACTCTCATTCCTGTAGCATATGCAAATTCTAGCATAGCTTTGTCTCTTGTTCCTTTTAAATCAACATCTTTTGGTTGATCTAATAATAGCTCAACTTCTTTTGATGTTAATATGTTTGGAACTCTTTTATTTATCTTAGGTGATTCAATTGTTAATGTTGGATCTTTCTTTACTTTCTTTACTCTAATTAAGTATTGATAAAAAGATCTAATTGAAGCTAAACTTCTAGAGATTGTTGATTCTTTTTTATTTTCATCTCTTAGATATTGCATATATTTTGTTATTATTTCTTCTGTTGCTTTTAGGTAATTAATTTTATTTTTTGTTACATATTCCTCATATTGTTCTATATCTCTTCTGTATGATTGTAATGTATTTTCTGATAATTTCTTATCATCCTTTAGAAAATCTAAAAAAAGTTTAACTTGCTTTTCCATCTGAACTCCCCTATCCTATATATTTTTTTATTTATATGTAATAATTTTGTAATTTACATAACTTAATACATGTTATATCAAAATATTTGCAAATTGTAAATACATTTTGATAAATTTCTACAAAATATTTTTATTTAGTGTTATAATGCACAATCAATTTGATTTTTACGTTAGGAAAATTTATATATTTTAAAAATTTTGAGGTTTCGCGTAGCTTTGAAGCGTATTGCGACTAACCCGAAACCGATAAAATTTGAAAAAATATATAAATTTTCTTAATATGAATAATCTTTTTGAAGTATTTAACAATATTTTATAAGTGCTGTTATTAAATTTCCAGATATAAATGTTTCAACAAATGATGATAATACTAGAGCTAATAGTATAAAAACTGAAAATATTGTGTGTTTTAATATTTGAAGTTTTACATTTTCTCTTCTTCTATCTTCCATTATCAATTTATATAATTTAATTCCACTTGTTGCAAGTGTAAGTATGCATGGAATGTATATTATGTTTTGTAATAACATTGCGCCTGTTATGAATAATATTCCTTTTCCTGTTCCAATTGTAGCAATAATAGCTGAAATTGTAAATCCTATACAATAACCTTTGTATCCTATTACTAAATAAATTAGAGGTACTCCGATTACTGTTGACCCTAGGAACCATAGCAGAATTGCAATACTTACATTATTTATAATTGAATCAATTAGTAATGTATTTGTTGATATTTGATAATTGTTTTTCATTGAATTAATAAAATTATTTATGTAAGTAGTAATTTGTGTTACTTGCTCCTCATTTGAATTATTTATAAATATAATTCCTAATATTATTCCTATAAAAAAAACTATTAATAAAATTAGATAACTTCTTATGTTTTCTTCAATATATTGAATTACTCTTTGTCTTATCTTGTGTTTACTTCTGGTTCCTCTCGAATTTCTCATTGTTCTCCTCCTAAGATTTACGCTTATACATAATGTCTATTCAATAATCTTAGAATTAGAACTTTTATAATTAATTATTTTGATGTAGTTACCTTTCCATAAACACCGCCACCACCAGAATGTATTTCCATTTTTCCTTCTCTTGCCATAATTATTTCATCTGCTACTTTTTCTCCAACAACAGCTTCTATATCATCTCTTGAAAGTTTGTGTAATATTGTCATTTCTGTTCCAAATTTATCTAGTAATTTATCTATTGTTTTTGCTCCAAGCCCAGGTATAAATGTAAGTGGTACTTGGTAAATATATGGAGGACGATTTTTAGGGCTTTTGCTTTTTTCTTTATCTTTAATTAGCTCTATTCTATCAAAAACTCCAAAAGTCACTTTATTGCTTCCACAATTAGGGCACACGCTTACAGGCTCTTTAGTTTCTATTACTTGATTACAGTTATCACAAAATGTTCTATGATATTTGCCAAGTTTTGGATCTATTCCATAATTACATAAAATTTTTCTTCCATCTTCACCTTTTAAAGCTTTAACAATTTCTTTAAAACTTATATCTTCAACTAGCATTTTATTATATTCTCTTGCAATCTTAGGAAGAGAATGTGCATCAGAATTTGTTACAAAGTTTTTATTTTCTAGTTCTGAAATCATATCTGCTAAATATGTATCGCTACTTAAACCTAATTCTATTGCAAATATTTTATCAAACTTTTCTTTAAAAATATCTTTCATTCTGTCTGTACAATTTCCATAATAGCTTTTAAATGGTGTAAAACAATGGGCTGGAATTAGTATTCCGTTATATTTTTCTACTATATCAATTAGCTCATAACCAGACACATTAGAACGTTGTGTGCTAAGTGTTATATTTTTTATATGATGACTCATTTCTTGCGAAAATGCTTTTATATCTTTTAAATGTGGAAAGAAACATACATTATGTGCTGCACCACATTTTCCATTTCTTCCTACTTCAGATGTTTCTACTTCACTTCCTAATAAAATACAAACTTTATCTTTGTATATTATTCCTCCATCTTCTATCTCGTAGGCATCTCCTGTTTTTAGGAAATTTTCTATATCTTCTATTACATAAGGTGAAGCACAATCTATAATTCCTACTACATTTATTCCTTTTCTATCTGCGCACTCTTTTGCGATATTTGCAAAGTTAAGGCTTCTTGCAGCTGTTATTTTTATTGGTTTTCCACTTTCACTTCTTCCTATATGTACATGTAAATCTGCAAATATTTCTTCCATTATTGCTCCTTTCTATTGCTATTTTCACTAATAAAATGAGGATTCTAGCATCCTCATTCTTTTTTCCATATTCTTAGGAAAGTTAGCCCATGAAAGGCTTAAATTTCCTTAGAATATGGTTATGCAAGAATTAGATTTTCTTTGTAGCTTTGCTACTTAGAAAATCTTATTCTTGCTTTTTATATTTATCTTATGTTTCTATTCTCTAAACCAATCCTCATAAACTCTTCCCTGTGTTTCTGGTTTTTTAACCTTTGCTTCATCAATCCTATCTTTTGAGCTAGATATTCTAGAAGGACTTACTAAATTCTCTAAAGGTATACCTGCAGCTCTACCTACAATAACAGAATAAACATTTGGTACCTCAGATATATATTGAGCTAAATTATTTGTTTTTTGAGCATTTGCCTCTCTTCCTAATGCTGTAATTAAACCAGTTGTACCAGGAATTATCATATCATTTTCATTTGCTAAACTCATACTTTTATAGCCTCCATTCTATTTACAAAATCTTTAAATATTTGTAAATATCTATTATTTTTACCTTTTAGGTTTCTATACTCTAATAATACTAAGGCTTCGTCAACTTGGAATCCTATTCTTTCTGGTCTATCTAAAAGCATACCTCCAAATTGATCAATTAATTCTAATATATCTGCTTCTGGTTCTCTTGGCTCTGAACCACTATATCTATTTATTTGTTCACATATTCTACAAAATCTATCATCAAACCCTAGAGTTTTTAAATAATCGGCTCCCTCTTTTGCATATGTTTTTACTTTATTCATATCAGAAAAGTTATCTACCTTTTTGCAATTACATAACAAACTTGCTGTAATCAGCATATTTTCATCTACATCTAAATTTGTATTATCTAGGAACAACTTTAACAATTCTGTTTTGAATACAACTGATGTATCAAAAAAGATATTTCCTCTTTTATTAAGATAATACATAATTTCCATCTTTTTTATCCAATTTTTTTCTGATAAAATATAATTTGCAAAAGTTTCGTTATCCATATTATTCCTCCTATGGATTCAGTTAGTATTTTCACTTAAATTATATTCTATATTAAAATAATTTTCAATAAAGATACACAATTGTAATTCTATTGTAATATTATTGTAATTTTATAAAGATTTTTCTTATCTGCTCTTTTATTTTTTCTGCACTTTCATTATTTAATATTATAAAATTACAATTATCTATATAAAATTTATCATCTGCTTGATTATTTAGTCTATTTAATGCTTTTTCATAAGTTATTTTGTCTCTGTTAATAATTCTATTTATTTTCTCTTCTTTTTCTGCTAATACTCCTATTGTTGCATCACATACTTCATTTAATTTACTTTCAAATAATAAAGGAACATCTAAGACAATATAATCACAGTCTTTTATTTTGCCTATTTGTTCTTTTATTTCATCAACTACATATTTAAATGTAAGTTTATCTAAAAGCATCTTTTTTTCTTTATTGTTAAATATTATATCTGCAAGTTTTTTTCTATTTAATTTATTATTCTCATCAATTATATTATCTCCAAAAGTTTTAATTATTTCTTGTAAGTATTCTGTTTGAGAGGCAGTTAATTTTTTTGCTACCTTATCTGCATCTATTATTTTTGAATTATAATTTTCTTTTATAATCTCACATATAGTAGACTTTCCACTTCCTGAGTTTCCTGTTATTCCTATTACTTTCATCTTATTTCCTTCTTTAATTTGTTATAATCATATTATTAGTAAAATCCAAATTTGCTTTTGATTCAAAATCAAATCCTAGTGTATATACATCTGTTGCAAATATATCTTTTTGTAACATTTGCATAATTGTTCTATTACTAGGCTTATTATTTTTTTCAATAAATTTTTTAACAGACGTTATCATATTTATTTTAGGATTTCGTTTATTTATTTCTGATATTAGTTCTTTTCCTTTATTGGTAAATCCTAGTACTCTAACATATGGTGTTACTTTTTTTGAGTCTTCCATCATTTTTTTGTCTATTCCCAAAAGAGCATATAATAATATTCTTTGTATTCTAGTTTGAGTATATCTTTTGGATTTAATATTTGCTATTAATTTACTCATATCATTACAATTATCTGCAGAATTTTTAATTAAATTCTCTAATCCTTCAGATACATCTGGTAAATTTGCAATTTCTCTTATATTCATTTTTCTTAATGTATAAATTATTTCTTTTTCAAAATTTTCCAAACCTAGAACTATATTTCCATCTCTTATTTGTCTACTTAGTATCTTATATGTGCTTCTTGGAACTACTTTTCTTAAATCTTCATATTCTCTTCTTTTAATTAATTTTCTTATTGCTGTAGCACTTGCAAAATCATCTACGATTCTATCATCATTATAATAAACCTTACTTCTCTTTACCATTATTGGATTCATATTACTTTTTTGTGTTTTCAGTGCTTTTAAATATTCTATTGCTAAAATATTATTTGGGCTGTTTAGAATATTAGCATATCTTTTTATATCATTTAAATACATAAGTATTGCATTTTCTCTAGCAGAAGGAAAAGATATCCCCTTTTGTAATTCATGAGTAAGTATGTTTGTATAACCTCTAGGCTCTGTATATAAAACATTTGCAATATTATTAAGAGTTGCTAAATCACTTGCTTCTGCTCCAAAAGCAATACTATCTACAATTTTTAAACTATCTAATATTTTTACAGCACCACTTGCAAAGTTTTCTGCACTAGAAATGCTATAAACAGTTGGAAGCTCTAATACTAAGTCGCAACCTCCACATATTGCCATATAAGCTTTTGTCCATTTATCTACAATAGAGGTATCTCCTCTTTGAGTAAAATTTCCAGAAATAACAGCAACAACATAGTCTGCTTGAGCTAAGTCTTTTGCTTGTAATAAATGATATAAATGTCCATTATGAAATGGATTATATTCTGCTATTATTCCAACTACTTTACCCATTTTTACCCTCCTTCTATTTTTTCTATTTATTATTGTAAAATAAAATATTTATTGTTATAATATCATAAAATTACATAATTTACAATGTTTTTGGGTGTTTTTGGGGACACTTCTCGAAAACATCTTTTGGGTGTTTTTGGGGACAGGTCTCTAAAGAAGTTAAAAATCATTTTTTATATAGAAAGGAAATTTTTTTATGGAGGAAATTACAATTTATACAGATGGTGCATGTTCAGGTAATCCAGGACCTGGTGGTTGGGCGGCAATTTTAATGTTTGGAAATATAAAAAAAGAAATATCTGGTGGCTTGCCAAATACTACAAATAATATAATGGAACTTACTGCAGTTATAGAAGCTCTAAAATTATTAAAAAGACCTTGTAAGGTTAATTTATACAGTGATAGTGCTTATGTTGTAAATGCTTTTGAACAAAAATGGATTTATGGTTGGCTAAAAAATAATTGGAAAACTGCAAATAAAGAACCGGTAAAGAATAAAGAATTATGGGAAGAACTATATTCTCTTACAAAAATTCATGATGTTACATTTAATAAAGTAAAAGGGCATAGTACAAACGAATACAATAATAGATGTGATGAACTTGCAGTAAAAGAAAGTCAAAAATTCAAATAATTCGCCCAAAAAGGGGCGTCCCTCTTGGGCGAAAATGGATATTATTTTTTACCAAGCTTGTTCATATAAGTCTATGAAGTCTTGTTTTGTTACTTCTCTTGGATTTCCTGGTTTACATGGGTCTTGCATTGCTTTTTCTGCAAGCATTTCAAAGTCTTTTTTCTTAGCTCCTACATCTTTTACAGTTTGTGTTATTCCAACTTTTTCTGCTAAGTCTTTTACTTTTTCACACATTGTTTTTATTGCTTCTTCATCTGTAAATTTAGTAGCATTTATTCCAAATCCTGTTGTTATTATTTCTTTATATAAATCTGCACATACTTCTCCATTGAATTTTAATACTGTTGGAAGTAATATTGCATTTGCTAGACCATGTGGTGTGTCATATACAGCTCCTAATTGATGTGCCATTGAGTGTACTATTCCAAGTCCTACATTTGAGAATCCCATTCCAGCTATATATTGTCCAAGCCCTACTTTGTCTATTGCATCTTTGTCTTTTTCGTTTACAGCTTTATCTAAGTTGTTGTAAATTAATTCTATTGCTTTCATAGAGAACATTTGTGACATTATGTTATGGTCTTTTGTTATATAACCTTCTATTGCATGTGTTAATGCATCCATTCCAGTTGATGCAGCTAAAGATTTTGGCATTGATGTCATAAGTTCTGTATCTACTATTGCTAAAACTGGTATATCGTGTGGGTCTACACATACCATTTTTACTTTTCTTTCTTCATCTGTTATTACATAGTTTATTGTAACTTCTGCAGCTGTTCCTGCTGTTGTTGGCATAGCTATCATTGGAAGTCCTTTTTTCTTTGTGTTTGAATTTCCATTTAATGAAACTACATCATCTCTATCTGGATTTTCCATTAATATTGAAATTGCTTTTGCTGTATCCATTGCAGAACCACCACCAACTGCTAAAATTACATCTGGTCTAAACCATTTACTTCTCTTATAGCCATCTAATACATTTGTTATTGTTGGGTTTGGCTTAACTTCATCATATAATTCATATTTTATTTTTCCATCTTCTAGTATAGAAGAAACTTTTTCTGTAACTCCTGCTTCAACTAAAGATTTATCAGATACTAAAAATACTCTTTTATAACCTCTTCCTTTAATCTCATCTAATAAAACTTCTCTTGCACCATATCCAAAATATGATGTTTCATTTAAAATAAATCTTGTACTTGCCATATTATATTTCTCCTTTACAAATTTACGTAAAGCTACAAACAGGATAAAGTCCTGTTTGTATGCTTATTTCTTAAAACCTGAATTTTATATTCTATAAAATATTTTTTAATACTATAGTTTTTACTCTACTCATTTCTTCTAGTGTTGAAGAAACTCCTTCGTTTCCAATTCCACTGTGTTTCCAGCCACCAAATGGCATTTCAAAGCTTCTAAAGAAACTTGCTCCATTTACAACTGCTCCACCACATTCTAATTTATTTGCTATTTTTATTCCTCTAGAATAATCTTTTGTAATTACACAGCCACATAATCCATAAGATGATTGATTTGCAATTTCTATTGCTTCATCTACTGAATCAAATTCTATTACTGGTATTACTGGTCCAAATATTTCCATATCTTTTGCAACATCCATATCTTTTGTTACATTATCTAATATTGTTGGATAATAATATGCATCTTCTCTTTTTCCACCACATACTAGTGTAGCACCTTGCTCTATTGTTTTATTTACTTGCTGTTCTATTACTTGTGCTGCATGAATATTTATCATTGGTCCCATTTGAGTATCATCTTTTGATGGATCTCCTACTTTTAAGTTTGCAATTACTTCTTTCATTCTATCTATAAATTCTTGTTTTCTTGAATTATGGATTAAGAATCTCTTACTTGCACAGCAAACTTGTCCACCATTGTATAATCTTCCCCAAATTGTTTCTTTTACAGCTAGGTCCATATCTCCATCTTCAAGCATTATGAATGCATCATTTCCACCTAGTTCTAGCATTACATGTGTTAAGTTTTGTGATGCTGTTCCCATTGTTTGAATTCCGGCTCCAGTGCTTCCTGTTAATGATACTAGTGATACACCTTTATGTCTAGCTAATGCTTGTCCAACAGTTGGTCCATCACCTGTAATTACTTGAATTACTCCTGCTGGTACTCCTGCTTCAACCATTAATTTAACATATTCTATTAATGTTAATGGGTTATAATTTGATGGTTTTACTATTATGCTATTTCCCATCATTAAAGCTGGTGGTACTTTTTGGCAGAATAAGTCACTTGGGAAATTGAATGGTATAATTGCAGCTATTACTCCAAGTGGAGCTCTTGTTGTAATTTGCATTGTTTTTTCATTTCCAGCTTCGCTTGATCCTACTAAGCTTTCTCCATATAAGTGTTTTGCTTTTTCTACAAATCCACGTACACCAATTCTAACATTTGCAACTTCTCCTCTTGCTTCTGTTATTGGTTTTCCTGTTTCATCAGATAATAATTTTGCCAAACGCTCTTTATTTTCTTCTACTAAATCTACAAATTTATATAGTATATCTCCTCTATCATATATAGAAACTTGTGCCCATTTCTTTTGCTCTTCTTTAGCAACAGCCACGGCTTCATCTACATCTTCTAGACTAACATTTGGAACTTTATCTATTAATTCTTGTGTTGCAGGATTTACAACTTCGATTTTTGTACTTCCTGTTCCTTCGCTCCAATTTCTTCCTATTAAAACTTTCATGCAATTCCCTTCTTTCTTTTTAGAATTTTTTAAAACATCTGTATTTATCTTCGAATCTATTGATTTTTCTTCATTTTCCAAGTTTGTATCTTTTTCATAATTCTCTGCCCAGCCAGAGTTTGATATTCATTTTCCTATTCCTGTAAATGATAGCATTAATCCACCACAAGTATTTTCTCCATGGTCTTCTGTTCCATATTCTCCAAATGTGAATACTGTAATAAATGGAACTCCTTTTGCTTCTTTCTTAAGTTGTTTTGCAACTTCATCTATTCTATCGCCAATTCCTAATTTTCTTCCTCCACAGTGGATTAATAAATATGCTCCTGCTTCTGTTGGTAAGTTTGTTCTTACTTCTTTTAAAGTTTTTCCTGTGCTATCTATTAATTCATCAACAGTTGCTTCCATTTGTATTACTGCTGTGTTAACTGCTAGGTTGTTACCAATGTTCATTGATAAATCTTCATTTCCTGCCATTGGGTGACGTATTGCAACTAAGCTTCCTAATCTGTCTTTTACACCTAAAGGAGCTGTTATTGTTGAAGATAATAAGTTTCCTCCCATTAAGTCTTTAATTTTCTTTCCTGTCCATTTTGCATAAACATTTATTGCTGGTTTTCCATCTATTTCTACTAGTTGTCTTTTTCCTTTTATTTTTGTTATTACTCCAGAATTTACTGTTTCATGATATGCTCCTGTATATTTGTTTACCATTGGTTTGTTTGTATAGAAGAATGCAACTGCAACACCATCTGAAAAACATTTGTCATTTGTGAATATTTTCCATTCTCCTGCAACAGCATCATCTGCTGCACTTCCACCAAAGAAAGGAACACATCCGATTACATCTTCTATTCCTTTTACATATTCTTCTTCTTCAGCAGGTGAAGCAACCATGTAAAAATATTGTGGTGCTCTGTCTGTACCTACTTTTGCCATAGCTTCTAAAGCTACTTTTCTTCCTGTTTCTCTTGGATTTTTACCTCTTTCTGAACCTGCAACACCTACTGCTGTTTCATCATCTCCTATTGCAAGCATACCTGCAAATCCATTGTCTGAAGAAATAAATCCATCTGGTACAATTAATCCTCCTGACGATGTACATCCAATAATTGGAGCTGTTCCTAATACTGATTTTGCTCCTTCTAGTAATTTGTTTTGATCATATTTGATAGAACTAAATAAAAAGGCAACTTTAGTCTCCATTAAATCGACTACTGCCTTTTCAGCACAAGCCTTTCCTGCAGAAAAGCTATCTTTGTCTGTGCTATAACTTACATTTGATTTTAACATAATTCAATCCTCCTTAGTTTTTTTGCGTTTTTTGACCTTTATCTTTAAGTAAAAAATATTTATAGTTAGATTATATCAATTAGGTGAAATTTATTCAAGAATTTTTTAATTTGTAATAAAAATGTAATATTTCTATTATAAGTAAAACACCAATGCAGTTTATAGCATTGGTGCTTAAATTTTTATTTTAATTTTTCTATTTCTTCAATTGAAAGTCCAGTTATTTCTGAAATAAAATCAGTCTTCATTTTTTTCTTTAATAATCTTTTGGCTGTAGCTATTTTTTCATTTTTTACGCCTTCACTCTTACCTTTCTTTTCCCTTTTTTCGAAAGCTTCATTTAAAACCATTGTTGCATGTAACATATTTTCCTCAACTCCTTTCATCTTTTCTATTTCTTTTTCTAGTTTTTTTCTTGTTTCTTCATCATTTATACTTAATAGTACATACCTCACTATTGTAATAAATAATTGCATCTGTCTTTTATCTGAATTTATAGATAATTTTTTATTTATTTGCTCTAAAGCTTTTAGTATTCCTTCTATACTTTTTTCTTTTTCTATTAACATTGCCTTTGACACCATTAAGTCATCTTCTAATAATTCACTTTTGCTAAACTTGTTTACATCTACTAATCTATATAGTGGTTTTATTTTTGAATAGCCCGCAAGTGGTTCTTGCAAATCGTCTACATATTCTATATTCCACGTTCTATCTCCTGTATACAATACTATTGATATTATTCTTGGTTGCTTGTAATCTATGTTTTTAATTTTTTCTTTATCTATTACATTTCTTAGTAATTCTCCTGTATATTGGAATATTCTATATGGCATTGTTCTATCAACTGTTGATTGATGTTCTATTATTATGTACGTATTTTTTTCTGCTATTTTATATACTATATCTGATTCCATTTTTTCAAACATAGTTGTGATATATTCTTTATTATATAATTCCATTTTTTCAGATTTTATCTTATATTCAATTTTTAGTACCTTATTCAAAAATTTTGCTGCTTCTATTTTATCACTTAATATTAGTTTAAATAACTTATCATATTTACTGTTGTAATTTGAATTTGTATAATATTCTTCGTCATCTTCTTTTATACAAAATATATGCCCTATTTTATTTAATGTATATACTTCCTTGTCTTTTAATTCTTCATTAGATAAATATTCTTTTAGTGTCCAACTCATTATGTCTGTTCCGCCTTCACTTATTAAGCCTGAAGGTATGTACACTAGTTCATCTCTTAGTATTTTGGAATTTTCTAAGTCTTTTTTCAATATTTCATTCTCCTTATATTATAGTTTATATTTACTTATAAATCAATATTAAGATTAAATTTTTCTTATTAAGAGTGTTTGTATATTACTATTATTTAATTTTTGTGGGATTTTTTAGATTCAAAATATTTTGAAAATAAGTATTAATTTATAAATTAGTTTAATCATACATCATTTTTCATTAGATTACAAGCTTTTTCGCACTTCTTATTTCTACATAAAAAGACATTGTTTAAATTCATAAAAGTAAAAGCGGAGCTGTTTTAAAAACATCTCCTAAAGGTAAATTCTAATAATTTTTTAAATAATAACTAATACTAAAAATACTATTACACTTAATACTTTTTTGCTAATTAAAATGTAATTATATAATTTTATTCCTATATTATTTAT
>CALXJO010000019.1 GCA_944388645.1 uncultured Clostridia bacterium | reverse complement strand
AAAATAAAGTGTAAAGAATATGAAAAGTTGACCTCAAAGTCTGAAAACACCAGAGATTCTTCAAGAAAAATTGAATAAACCTTGATTTTTTTATTAGTTCTGTGGTATAATATATGTGTATATTATATTTATGGAGGTGTATCTTAACTTTTTAGTTAAGGAAAAATTAATGAAATTAAATATTAAGGAAAGATATAAAAATAGTTTATTATATAAATTAATTAATGGTGGTGTTGTAGAAAATCAAGATATTGATAATATTACAACTTCTCCTGACGATGCTTCAACATTAATGGCTTTAAGAACTAATTCTAAAGAATTAGCTTCTTCTATAGCCACTTATAAATCTGGTGTTGGTTTTGTTGTAAATCCAGAAAAGACTAAAGCACCCAGAAGAACACCTAAAACCAGAGCAAAAGGTAAAACAACTCCTGTTCAAGAAACGGCTCAAGATAAAGGGGAAGATTTTGAACAAGAACAATAAATATTTTAAATTTTCGCCCAAAAGGACCGTCAGCTTTCGGGCGAATTTTTTTATTTTGTGCTTGACAAAACATCATTTTACTATTATAATATTATTTGTTCGCATATAGCAATATATATGGCGATGTAGCTCAGTTGGCTAGAGCAAACGGTTCATACCCGTTAGGTCAGCGGTTCGAATCCACTCATCGCTACCAAAACAATCAAAAATAAAATTTGATTGTTTTTTTTGATAATAATTTTAAAGTAAAATATTAACCCAAACACCACTCATCTTTACAAAGCTGAGTGGTGTTTGGGTTTGAACGAAATTTAGCCGAAGATGATTTTGCGTACTTCCGGGCAACTTTGATTAATCATATTCCTGTTGATATATATCTGTTCGTTACTGAGGTCCAGATTCAGATGCTGAACTTTAGTCCAGCTCTTAGAGAACTCAAATGCTTCTAACAAAGCGTCCAGATGATACCTGAAGCCTTCTCGCACATCAACATCAAAATGCATTGTGCCATTCCCATTGTGCCCACACGAGCACCATTCCAGTGCTTTAATCTGTTGTTTTTCAAGCTTGTCACCGACTTTGACTTCTCCATATATTTTTGCCGTATTCAAATTTCCTTCATAAGAGGAAGCATGCAGGATAAGTCCTTTTTCTTCAAGGAAGAAAATGATATTCTCTTCTTCAGTGCCTTTGCTTGACCAACTATTGGTGTATTTCTGGCAATAACCAATTTTAAAGCCATAATCTTTTACAATCCGAAGAAAATCTGCCCAACTGATGCCATAGTATGTGTCTCCGATTTCCTTCAGATATTCCGCTTTTGTCTTGTTTGCATTATGCATTAGGTTTAAATATAACATTTTGGTGTTCGAGTCTGATTGCGGATTATCAAGAATGTCCTTGATAGGCGCAAAGGGATCAAAGTTTAAGACTTGTCTAGTAATCTCATTCATTGCTTAACAACCTCCAAAAAATAATTTTTAATGTAATGGTTAAATACGGTAAATGTAAAACACGAGATTTATAACACTTTACCTTCAGGGTATAAATATATTATACATCATTTTACATAAAATTGCAAACTACCATTCTCTAAAGACAAATCTACTGGTTTATACAGAACAAAATAGTCTACTTAATGTTAATTTTTATAGTATAATCGAATTTTTTTGATTACTCTTATATTAAAAAAGATTACATGTTTTAATTCATGTAATCTTTTAATTTTTTGCTTCTACTTGGATGACGTAGTTTTCTTAAAGCTTTTGCTTCTATTTGTCTTATTCTCTCTCTTGTAACTTGGAATTCTTTTCCTACCTCTTCCAATGTTCTAGATTTTCCATCTTCTAGTCCAAATCTTAGTTTTAATACTTTTGCTTCTCTTGGAGTTAATGTTTTCATTACTTCTTCTAATTGCTCTTTTAATAATGTGTATGCTGCTGCATCTTGTGGTGCTGGGCTATCATCATCTTGTATAAAATCTCCTAAATGACTGTCATCTTCTTCTCCAATTGGTGTTTCTAATGATACTGGATCTTGAGCAATTTTTTGTATTTCCATTACTCTTTCTACTGGTATTTCCATCTCTTCTGCTATTTCTTCTGGGGTTGGTTCTCTTCCTAATTGTTGTAATAAATGTCTAGAAGTACGAATTAGTTTATTTATTGTTTCTACCATATGAACTGGAATTCTTATTGTTCTTGCTTGGTCTGCTATAGCTCTTGTTATAGCTTGTCTAATCCACCATGTTGCATAAGTACTAAATTTATAACCTTTTGTATAGTCAAATTTTTCTACAGCTTTTATTAATCCCATGTTACCTTCTTGAATTAAGTCTAAGAAAAGCATTCCTCTTCCAACATATTTTTTTGCAATACTTACAACTAGTCTTAGGTTAGACTCTGCAAGTTTTTGTTTTGCTTCCTCATCACCTTCTAATACTTTTTTTGCAAGTTCTAATTCTTCATCATAAGATAATAATGGAATTCTTCCAATTTCTCTTAAATACATTCTAACAGGGTCATCTATGTTTACTCCATCTATGTTGTTTAAGTCTATCTCATCTAATTTTATATCTTCTACTGCTTCTAATTCTTCTATATCTGGTTCTTCTAAATCTAAGTCATCATCTTTTATTACATTAACACCCATGTTTTCAAATGCATCAAATACTTTGTCTATTTCTTCTGTATTTGCTTCATCTAGCTCACTTGCAAGCTCTCCATATGTTATTTTTCCTTTTTCTTTTGCTTTTTTTATTATATTTTTTAGTTTTTCATCTGCAGCCTTGTTTTCTGCTTCTTTATTAACATTTTCTTCTTTATCCATTAAATACAAACCTCCCTATTTTATTCTAGCTAAACTTAAAATAATTTTGTTTAATTCCTCTTCTAGATTAGCTATTTCCTCTTTAGTTAAATTCTCTTTTTGCGCATTATCTATTTTATTTATAACTTCATTTCTTTTTTGTAACAAATATTCTTTTCTATATGTAACTAAAATATCTTCAATACATTTTTTTATGTCTGCTATCTCAAAATCTGTGGTCATTATTCCAGATAAATAGTTTACAGTGTTTTCGTCCTCAAATAAATCTATAATGTTTTCTATATTAATATTACCTTTTTCATGTTCTTCATACAATTTATTTATAATACTAATATTTCTTTCTATTTTTATTAGATTGTTTTTGACAATATTTTCTAAAGCTCCATAAGATTCATCAGGATAATTGATTAATAAATAAATTATTAAACTTTCTCTTTTTTTAGTTTTTTCATCTACTTGCTGATTTTCTATATTATTTGTATGTACTGGAGCTACTTTTCTTTCTAATTTTTTATCTGATTTATTATTTGCATATAATAATTTATTAATTTCAGCATATATAGCATCTTTTGAGACTTTATACTCAAGTGATATTTTATCTATATATACTTCTCTTTCCATGTTATTTTCTACTTTTGATAAAATTTTTGCTACTTCATTTAAGAATTTAATTTTGTCATTTACTATATCTAGATTTAAATCTTTTTTTAACATTTTAACTTTAAATTCAACCAAAGAAATTGCATTGTCTACATATTTTTGAAATCTTTCTGGACCATATTTTACAACAAATTCGTCTGGATCTTTTGCTCCTTCTATTTGTAGTATTCTTACATCACAACCTAAGTTTTGCAAAATTTCAAGTCCTCTTAATGTGGCAGCTTGTCCAGCTCCATCTGCATCATACCCTATTATTACTTTTTCACAGCTTCTTCGTAAAAGTCTACCTTGTGCTTCTGTTAGCGCTGTTCCTAAAGATGCTACTGCATTGTGTATTCCTCTTTGATGTAAAGAAACTGCATCCATATATCCTTCTACCATTATTATGGATTTAGGATTGCCTTTTTTGGCAATATTAAAAGCAAATAGGTTCCTACCTTTGCTATAAACAATGTCTTCTGGTGAATTTATATATTTAGGCTTACTATCATCTAAAACTCTTCCTCCAAAAGCAATTACTCTCTCGTGTGTATCAAAAATTGGAAACATTAATCTATTCCTAAATCTGTCTATAAATTTGCCATCCCTGTTTTTATTAACTAAACATGATGCTAATATTTCCTCTTCAGTAAACCCTTTTGAATGTAATTCTTTATATAATTCATCAAATCTGCCAGAGTAACCTATTTTAAATGCCTTTAATGTTTTATTATCTAAATGTCTTTTCTTTACATAGTCCTGTGCTGGTTTTGCAGTTGGCTTATATAGATTTTGGTGGTAGAATTCTGCAGCACAACTATTAACTTCATATACACGTGATTTTAATCTAGCAAGCTTATCATCTTCTGCATTTTCTGAAGTAGGTAATTCTATACCCGCCCTTCCGGCTAATAGTTCTACTGATTCTTTAAAGTTTACATTTTCTATTTTGCTTATAAAATGAAAAACATTTCCACCAACTCCGCATCCAAAGCAATGGAATATTTGTTTATCTGGTGATACAGAAAAAGATGGTGACTTTTCTTTATGAAAAGGGCATAAACCAAAAAAATTTCTGCCACTCCTTTTTAGTACTACATATTGAGATACTATGTCTACAATGTCGTTTTTACTTTTGATTTCATCTAATAATTCGTCACTATATCTCACCATTTCTTATTACCTTTCTTTATTAATATATATTCGACAGAAATGCTTATATTCCTTCTTTAGTTCCATAATATGTAAACTAATCTAATTATTTTCACGCAAAAAGACTAACTCTTGTAGGTTAGTCTTTTGCTATAAAAAGTAAAAATTATTAATTAGTTTTGTGTTGTTGCTCCTGTAGAACCATTAAAAGGAATAAATTTGCTAACTATGTTGCTTGTATCCATAGTGTTTACTGTATTTCTATGTTCTTCATATGAAATATTGATTTTGTTTTCTATTAAGTTTTCTACTTCATCTGCAGAAGCATGCTCTGCTAAAACTAATTCACTAATTAGTATTTGTTTTGCATTGTTTAGCATTTTCTTCTCGCCTGTTGATAATCCTTTTTCTTTTTGCTTATAGCTTAAGTTTCTTACTACATCTGCAACTTCATATATGTCTCCGCTTTTCATCTTTTCCATGTTTTCTTTATATCTTTTGTTCCAATTGTTAGGCATCTGTGTTTCATCAGCTTCTAATACTTGTAATACTTTGCCAGCTTCATCTTTATTTATTACGTTTCTAACTCCGACTTCTGAGGCCTTTGAAATTGGAACCATAACCTTTACTTCTCCTGGCATTTTTATTATATAATAATCCTGCTTCTCTCCTAAGATATCTTTTTGTTCTATAGCATCTATAGTTCCTGCTCCATGCATTGGGTATACTATTTTGTCTCCAACATTAAACATGTAATTATCTCCTTTCATATTATATAAATTGTATGTTAATAAAGGTTTTCATCTCTCTTAAACTACATAACTATTATACCACAAAAAATGGTAAAAGTCAAAGTTTTTACCATTTTTTATTTTTGCCTATTTTAGGCTAAATATCAACGTTTTTACCAAATTTTAGTAGAAAAAAATTTTTTATGTTTCTTTCTTATGTAAGTAATTTACTATAAAGTAAACTGTTACTTTATTTTTAATTTGTTGATCCAAATCCTCCCTGTCTTTCTCCTTCTGCATTATCTTCATCTGCAATCAAATATTTTTGGAATATACCTTGTCCTATACATTCTCCTTTTTTTATTTCTGTGTCTGTATCTTTAAAGTTATAAAATGCAAACATTATGTGTCCATCATTATCTGGATTACCATAATAGTCTTTGTCTATAATTCCTACACTATTTGCCATTACTAGTCCTTTTTTCTTTGGATTAGAACTTCTATTATATAAGCAAAGCATTTCATCATCTTGCATATATGCTTTAATTCCTGTTTTTATTAATGTTGGATTCATTCCTGGTTTAAAAGCTGGAACTACACAATCTTCTGCAGCTTCAATATCATATCCAGCAGAAAATTTTGTTTTTCTTTCCGGTAGATTAATATTTTTATCTTCAAATCCTTTTGCTACTTCAAAACCTCTTAATTTTTTCATTGTTACTTTCCTTTCTTTTTTTGGGGGACACTTCTCAAAAACATCTTTTGGGTGTTTTTGGGGACATGTCTCTCATTTATCAAAAATTATTTAAATTCAAATAAAAAGTGCTTGCAATTTAAGCACTTTTTATTGTTTTTTAAAAAACAAACTCCAAATTATATTATTGACAATTATTTTTTAAAATTTAGTTTGAATATTATTAATATGTGCCTTTACATCAATTAGCTATTCAGATACATTCTATAACTTTTTGGATGTAATAGGAACCTGTCCCCAAAAACATCTTTTAGGTGATTGAGTGACGTGTCCCCAAAAACACCCTAAAAACAGATTAATAATTTTCTGCTTTTATTTCAAAGAATGATTGTGGATGGTTGCAAACTGGGCAAACTTTTGGAGCTTCTGTTCCAACAACTATATGTCCACAGTTTCTGCATTTCCATATTGTTATGCTTCCTCTTTTGAAAACTTCTCCGTTTTCTAAGTTTTCTAATAATTTTCTATATCTTGCTTCATGTTCTTTTTCTACTGCAGCTATTCCTCTGAATTTAGCAGCTATTTCTGTAAATCCTTCTTCTTCAGCTTCTTTAGCCATTCTGTCATACATATCTGTCCATTCATAGTTTTCTCCAGCAGCTGCTGCAGCAAGGTTTGCTTTAGTATCTCCTATTCCATTTAAATATTTGAAGTGTATTTTTGCATGCTCTTTTTCATTCTCAGCTGTTTCTAAGAATAATTCAGCTATTTGCTCATATCCTTCTTTTTTTGCAACACTAGCAAAGTATGTATATTTATTTCTTGCTTGAGATTCTCCTGCAAAAGCTTCCATTAGATTTTTCTCTGTTTTAGATCCTTTTAATTCCATTTCTATTTCCTCCTTATTTTTTATTTTAGCATATTATTTATATTACATTTTAGGAAAAAAGTCAAGTTTAGTTTTCTGCTTCCATTATTAAGTCATAATCCTTTGTGTCTATTACTTTAGCTTTTATAAACTTTCCTATTAAATCATCTTTACCAGTATTTTTTATATATGCCAAGCCATCTATTCCTGGTACATCCATGTAGCTTCTACCTACATAGTATTTTTTATCTTTTGTAATATCTTCTACTAAAATTTCTAACTCTCTTCCTATATTTTTAGTCTCATTTTCTTCTGATATTTTCTGTTGTAATTGCATTATTTTGTTAAATCTTGATTTTTTAGTCATATGATGTATTTGTTCTTTTAGTCTTGAAGCAGGTGTTCCTTCTTCCTTAGAATACGTAAAAGCTCCCAATTTATCAAATTTAGTTTCTTTTACAAAATCATATAACTCTTCAAAGTCATCTTCTGTCTCTCCTGGGAATCCTACCATTACTGTTGTTCGTATTACTACATTTGGTATTTCTTTTCTTAATTTTGCAATAGTACTTTTTATGCTTTCTCCTGTACATTTTCTATTCATTCTTTTTAAAACTGTATTAGAAATATGTTGTATTGGTATGTCAAAATATTTACATATTTTATCATTATTTTTTACTACTTCAATTAGTTCATCTGTAATATCTTCTGGATATGTATATAAAAATCTAATCCATTTTAAATTTTCTATCTTACATAATTCCTGTAATAGCTCTGCAAGTTTTGGTTCTCCATAAATATCTTTTCCATATTTTGATGTGTCTTGTGCAATTAATATTATTTCTCTTCTACCAGTTTCTACTATTCTCTTTGCTTCTTTTACAATATCTTCTATTTTTCTGCTTACAAAAGCTCCTCTTATATATGGAATTGCACAATATGTGCACCTATTACTACAACCTTCTGCAATTCTTATATATGCATATTTATCACCTGTAGTAATAACTCTTTGCATGAAGTCTAAACTTGTCTTCTCTGGCTTTTTCTCCTTGTTTTTGAAAATATTATAAATATATTCAATTAATTGCTCAAAAACCTGTGCAGAATTTCCTTTTTCTTCTGCATAGTCACTATACTTTAAAAACACATCCACTTCTGGCAACAGTTTTTCTAATTTTTCTTTATATCTTTCTACTAAACATCCTGTCACAATTAATATTTTACATTTACCTGTTTTCTTGTATTCTGCCATTTCTAAGATTGTATTAATTGCCTCTTCTTTTGCAGATTCTATAAATCCACAAGTGTTTATTAATATAATATCTGCAATTTTAGGATTATTAACTATATTAAATTTATTATTTTTAAATACTCCTATCATCATTTCTGTGTCTACTAAATTTTTACTACATCCTAATGATACAAAACCTATATTCATTATTTACTCCCTTTACTTTTTAACTTAATTGCTTCCTTATAATATGTATTTACAGTATAAATTTTTTGTTTTAGTTCATACTTTTTTTCTTTAATCTTATCTTCTAATTGCTGTATTTGCTCATCATACAATTTCTCTAATTCTTGTTTTTGTTCGTCAGAAAGGTCTTCTTCTAGTATTTCTCCATTTTCGTATTTTTTCTGTAATTCTAATAACTCTCTTCTTTTTTTATTGTCTTTTTGTAATGAATCTATTAAATTACTCAAAACTATCTATTCTCCTTTTTATCTAATACAATTATTCCATATTTTCTTAAAATATCTTCTAACATTTCTTGCTTATCTGATTGCCCCTTCAAAGCTTTTTGCAAGCTTCTATATTCTTTAGTAATTTTTATCTTTTTTTGTTTTTTCTGGGCTAATGGCGTTTTTTCTACTTGTTGTTCACCTCTAGCGTCTTGCGACACTGAGTTTAATATTTTAGCATCAAAAAGTTTATTGTGAGCATTACCTGTAGGTTGTATTTGTGCATCTCTACTAAATATATTTTCTTCTGAAACAAATCTTGAAAAAGCTGAATCATATTCTTCTAAAACAGAATTTATGTTATCTATTCTATTTCCTTCTTGTTTTTGTATGTCTGTAATTCCAGCTATTTTTAACTGTAATTCTTGTTTTTTCTTTTCTATTTCTTCTAACAATTGTTGTAATATCGCTATTTGGTCTCTTAACTTTAATTCTAGTTTATCGCATAACTCTATAAAAGTTTTTTCACCACAATTTGGTAGAGCTACAACTTTTTCTAATGTTAATCTTCTTGCTTGTCCTATTGTAGATATTCCTGCTTTCATTAATGAGTTTCTTGCTCTAGTAGATAAATATGTGCATACAGAAATTTGAGTTTCATCACTAATACCTTTATTATATTTATTTGTAAGTGTTTTGTATTCTTGCCTTAGTACTGTTTCATAATCCAAAATCAATCTTTCTAGTTGTTCTTCTGCAGTTTTTCTTTCTTGATTTAAATCAAGTGAAGCTTTTATTTGTTCTGCATTTAACGAATTTTTCGTCTGAATTTCTGGATAATTTATACTAAGATATCGTGAAAATCTTTCAATCTTTTTATTTATTGTTTCTCTTGCTACATGCAACTGATTTGTAATATCTATTCTACTAGTCTTTTGTCTTCCATTAATTCCATAGAATAATTCTACTATTTTTCTATCCTGTGTAGGAAGTCTGTTTAATAATTCATATATATAATCAACATTAATAAACCTTCCTTTATTATCAAGTTCTTGCGCTGGATTTATTTCTTTAGTACTTAATAACATTTTTATTAATGAACTTTTTTCTCTAACACTTATAGGTCTGCTAGATAAGGCAACAATATTAAAGTCCTCTATTCCAAACTCATTCATCTGTTCCATGGAAAGACTTATATTACCTGATTTATAGTCTTTCATGAATTTTTCTATATCTCCAAAAAAAATATTCAATCTTTTTTACTTGTGTAGGAGTTATATGGTATTTTTCTGCAAGATTTTTCACTTCTTCGATTGATTTATTTAAAATACCTGCATCTTTTAATTCTTGTATTTCTTCCTTAGATAATCTTAATTTATCTACATCATACATTATTTGAAGGTCTTCTCTATATACTCCAATTGGTTCACCATTTTCATCAACTGTTTTATGAGTAATTTTTAGAGTTGGAAAGTTCTTTCTAAATCTTAATAAAGTTTCATATTTATGCATCATAGAAATTGTTTTTTTCTTTCTCTTGGGGCTATAACTCCTATTTTTTCAAATCTTTTTCTAAGACTGTCTACTATATGTAATTGGCCTCTTCTATCTGATGCTCTTAAATTTGATTGCCAATTTCCTATTGGATATTCTTTATATACTGTTTTTGCTTTGATTTTTTCACTGTTATTTTGGTAATATTCTTCCATTATTGCACATTTTTCTTCATAACTAGTTTGTTTTGCCATATATCTCTACTTCCTTGCTAAAAAAATTATTTCTATATTTTTTTCATATGTGCAAATTAAATTAATTACTTATAATAATTCTTTATTTTTTTCTTTAATGTCTAAAATTTCGATAAGCTTTTGCTCTTTACTGTCTTGAACATCTATTTGTGCCTGTAAATCACATACTTCCTTTTCTTTCTCTTGTTTAGATTCTTTTCTATCTTGTAAAGGTGTTGATCTCTTAGTAGTATTCTCATCAAAAGTAAAACCTAAATGACTTTTTCCTGATGCCATGATTATTTCATTATCATTAAATAAATCCTCATATTGAATAAAACGATTAAACGAATTATTACATTCATCTATTAGTGCTTGTGTATGTTCAATTTTTCTACAAAGTTGATTGTATAACTCAGAATTTCCTTGTGTGTTTGCAATTTCTGCTTTTTCTGTTAATCTATTTTTTTCTTCTTGTAAATCTTGTAATCTAAATACAGCAGAATCTTTTTTACTTAAAAGTATTCGTGCTTTTTTTAGAATTTCATTTATATCATGAATGCTAATATTTAATTTTTCACTCATTTTTGGAATTGAAGTTTTAGTTTTTCCATTTATTCCATATATTGATTCAACAATATATCTCTCTTGCTCTGTAAGCATAGAAAGTACTTCATCAAGGTATTCTTTATTAATAAAAACACCCAATAGATTGTTTTCTAGTTTTGGATAACAATTTATTGCAAACCTCACATATCCTGCTTTTTCACGAACTGTTGTGTCCCTACTAGAAAGTAATATAGCTTGATAATTTTTAATTCCATAATATTCCATCCAATATTCTGATGCAAATCCACTATTTTTCTTCTTTTCTACCAAATTTTCTATATTTCCATAATCTCTTTCTATATGTTTAATTTTATTTGCCGGAATATTATATTTTTTTGACATTTCTTCATATTCTTTTTTAGGTCTAGATAAAATCTTTAAATCTTTTAATTCCTGCATTATTTCGGGCGGTAATTTTAGAGTTCCTTTATTATATGCATTAATTAGTTCTTGTCTATATCTTCCTACTGGTCTATTTTGCTTATCTACTGCCATAGTTTTTATTTTTCTTGTATAGTAGTCTTTACAATATTTAATTAAAACATGAGCCTTTTCTATCATAGTTAAATGTTTTTTTGTTCTATTAATTGGCATAGTTTTATTCTCCCTTTACTTTGCATTTAATAATACTCTTAACTTCTCAAGTTTTTCTATTATATCATCATAAGTAACTCTTGAAATTCTATCTCTATTGCCACTAGCATAATCTGTTGCAACTTGTTTCATATCTATTAATTGGAATCTATTTTCTGCTCCTTCTCCATTATCTAACATATATATTGGTGTATAATCAACCCTTTGTAGTATTGCTTTATCTGAGTCTGTAGTTTTTGCAATTTCTATATTTAAAACTAGTTCTAAGTTTGCATCTTCATATTTAAGTGAAGAAATATAGTTTCCTAGTGAATATGCAACTAGTATGTTTTTACCTTCTTCATTTTGTACAATTTTCATAGGCTCTACAACTGATGGATGTGATCCTAATATAATATCTACTCCGTTTTGTATTAAGAAATTTGCAATTGAATTTTGCTCATCTGATATAGTTGATTCATTTACATTTCCCCAATGCATCATAACTATTATAAAATTAGAATTTTCTTTTGCATATTCTATGTCTTTTTTAGCTAATTCTTCTGTATAGATATTTGCCATGCTTTTTTCTTCATCTGATAATTCTTGTTCATTACTAAGTCCATATGTATAGCCTAAAAATGCAATTTTTATTCCGTTTACATCTTTGATTAAACCTGTAAACTCTTTATTTTCATTTTCGGTATTATTTTTTAACCCTGTTACACTAAGTCCTGCATCTTGGATTTTTTGTACTGTTGTATTTAATCCATCAATCCCATAATCTAGCTCATGGTTATGTGCTACAGATACTAAATTCACTCCTGAATTTTTTGTGGCAGTTAAAAATTCAATTGGACTATTGTATTTTCCAACTCCAGAAAACTCATTATCTATAAAGTTTGTTTCCATTGTTCCTATTGTTAAATCTGAATTTTCTATAAACTTAGTAATTTCTGCAAACATATGTGTAAAATTGTATGTATTATTATCATATGCATCTTCTATCATATCCATCTGGCACAATATATCACCAACTGCAGAAATGTTTGCACTTTGAACATTAGTCTCTTGCTCATTTTTTGTTTCACTTGATAAATTATTTTCAACTGCTGTAAATATTTCTCCAGTTTGCTTTGCCAACTCTTCTGCTTGCCTTGCCATTGTTCTTTCATCTAGATAGTTTCTTATTTTAATAATTCCAAATGAAATTAAAATAAGTACTAACAAAACAGATACTATTATAATAAAGTTTCTATTTGTGATTGTACTTATTACTACATTTCTTTTTCTTGTGTTCCTTCTATTTCTCATAAC
>CALXJO010000018.1 GCA_944388645.1 uncultured Clostridia bacterium | reverse complement strand
CGACCTACAGGTTACGAATCTGTTGCTCTACCAACTGAGCTACAGTAGCATCATATAAACATTGTAACATAACCATAGAAAAAATCAAGTAAAATATTCACACAAAATTCACTTTTATATGTTTTAATTACACATAAGGGCTAGTATTTTTAGTAAAATTATGGTAAAATATTATGGAATTTTATGATAAAGTATGCGAAAGGATTGTTATATGGGATTTTTTGATAAATTAAAAAACGGCTTAAGTAAAACAAAAACATCTTTTGATGAAAAGATGAATGATATATTTAGTAATTTTAGAAAAGTTGATGAAGAACTTTTAGAAGAGCTAGAAGAAGCTTTAATAATGTCTGATGTAGGAACTACAACTGCTTCTAAAATAATAGAAAATTTAAGACAAAGAGTTAAAAAAGAAAATATCAAAGATGAAGAGGGAGTAAAAGAGGCTTTAAGAAAAGAAATACAAGAAATATTTGATGAAACAGACTCTACATTAAATTTAGAAACTACACCATCTGTAATATTAGTAGTAGGAGTAAATGGAGTTGGAAAAACGACTTCAATTGGAAAAATCGCAAACAGATTAAGACAAGATGGTAAAAAAGTAGTAGTTGCAGCTGCAGACACATTTAGAGCAGCAGCAGTAGAACAGCTAGAAATATGGGCCAATAGAGCTGGCTGTGATATAGTAAAAAGACAAGAAGGCGTTGATCCTGCATCAGTAGTATATGATGCAATAAAAATAACAAAAGAAAAGAATGCAGATGTATTAATATGTGATACAGCAGGAAGACTACATAATAAGAAATATTTAATGGACGAGCTTATAAAAATTAAAAGAGTTATAGATAAAGAACTACCAAATGCATCAGAGGAAGTATTAATGGTCTTAGATGCAACAACAGGGCAAAATGCAATTCTTCAGGTACAAGCTTTTAAAGAAGCGGTAGACATTACAGGAATTATACTTACAAAACTAGATGGAACAGCAAAAGGTGGAGCTGTAATAGGAATTGTAAACGAAAACAAAGTACCAGTTAAATTTATAGGTGTTGGCGAAAAAATAGATGATATGGAAATATTTAATAGTGAAGATTTTGTAAAGGCTTTAATTTAAGGAGGAATTGTTTTGAATAAGAATAGTAAAGAAAGTAAAAAACAAGAAGTACCAACAAAAGAACCAAAAGAAAATATAGAAAACAAAGATAATAAAACTGCCGAGAATGAAAAAGCTAAAAAAAGTAAAATAAGGAGAAGAATTGTAATTGCTGTATTCATTTTAGCTTTAATAATTGCTTATATAATTGAAAGAGGAGATTACTTAGAAATAAAAGAAATTGGAGAAAATTATATATCAATATTTTGGCAAAATATGCAGTATATCTCCATCACAGCAATTGTTAATTTCTTAGTAGTATTCACAATAATGTATACTACAACATCAAGAGTAAAACAGGGGTTAAAAACATTCTTTGACGATGAAAAGAAACCTATGCCTAAATTACCACAAAAATCAATTTCATTTATTGTTGCAATATTAGTAACAATATTTACATCTAGTTATATATTAGAAAAAGCTTTACCATGTTTTTATAATACACAATTTGTTGCAACAGATCCAGTATTTGGCTTAGATATAGGCTATTTTGTATTTATATGGCCATTTTTAGAGCTTATACTAATGTATGCATTAATTGCAATAATTGGCTCTACAATATATGCAGCTATATATTATTTAATCGTATTTAATATATATTTTGATGGCATAAGTAGAGATTCTGTAAAAAAGAGTAAAATATTATCTCAAGTTTTAGCAAATATAAAAGTTTTAGCGATTGTCTTTGCAATATTTGTATTACTAGAAACACAAAATATAGGTGTACAAAAATTCTTAATACTAAATAATGATGAATCAGAAAATTATTCGCTATTTGGTGCTGGAATAACTGAAACAACAATTAGATTATGGGGATATGTTTTATTATCTGTAATTATAATATTTACAGTATTCAAAGCAATTAGCGAATTTAAAAAAGGAAATACTAAAAAAGTTATTAAATCTATTTTAATAGTACCAGGATACTTAGTTTTACTATTTGTAGTAATGATTGGATTTAATTTAATATTTGTAAATTCAAACGAATTAGATAAAGAAAAACAATATATAGAAACCAATATTAGAAATACGAAAATTGCATATGGTATAGATATAGATGAAGCACTAATAGAAGATGGTGGAACATTATCTAGAAATGATATTACAGAAAATGCAGAAACAATAAGTAATATTCCTATAGTAAATGAAAGCACAGTTTTACAGGATTTAGAGGGTTCACAAACAAGCAAAGGTTATTATAATTACCTATCAACACAAGTAGGAGTATATGAAATCGAGAATAAACAGCAATTAGTATATGTAACACCAAGAGAAATATCAGCTTCAAATGGTACTTATAATAATAAAACATATGAGTATACTCATGGATTTGGTACTATAATAACTTCAGCAACTAATACAACAGAATCAGGAAATGTAAGTCATCTTCAAAAATCTTTTGAACAAACAGATGAAGTTATAAATATAAAAGAACCAAGAATATATTTTGGTTTAGAAACAAATAGTACAGTTGTTACTAATAGTAATAGTAAAAAAGAATTTGACTATCCAACAGATGATGCTTTAAATAATACTGAAACTGTATATTCTGGAGATGCTGGATTAGAAGCAAACTTTTTAGATAGATTAGTTCTAGCAATAAAAGAAAGAGATCCAAAACTAGTATTCTCAGGAAATATCACAAGCGAAAGTAAAATCTTAACAAATAGGAATATAATAGAAAGAGCAAAAACAATCATGCCATATCTAACATATGATGAAGACCCATATATGGTAATTTCAAATGATGGAGAGCTAATTTGGGTATTAGATGCATATACAACAACAAATAATTATCCATATTCACAAAGAACAATGTTAGAAAACAATGGAATTACTAAATTTGAAATAAATTATATAAGAAATTCTGTAAAAGTGTTAATAAATGCATACTCTGGAGATGTTAAATTCTATATTACAGATAAAACTGACCCAATTGCTATGGTTTATGCTAATATCTATCCAGATTTATTTACAGATGAAGAAATACCAGAAGATATAAGTGCACATTTCGTATATCCAAAATATTTATATAATATACAAGCTGGAATATTAGAAAGATATCATAATACACAACCAGACGTTTTATATAGAAGTGACGATGTTTGGGATGTGGCAACATATAATCCAAGTAGCAGAATGACATCTAGCAAAGGAACAGATATTTCACCATATTATACAATGGTTAAAACAACAGATAGTAATTCTTCAAGATTAGGATTAGTATTACCTTATACTCCATATAATAAACAAAACATAACAGCTTACCTTGTAGGCTCATGTGATGAAAATGGCAATAATGTGTTAAAATTATATAATCTTACAGAAGATAGTAATGCTATAGGTCCAATGCAATTAGATACACAAATTAGCCAAGACGAAACAATTTCTGAAGAGATTAACAGCATAAATGTTACAGGTACAAGAATTACAAAGAATATTATAATTGTTCCAATAAATGATAAGTTATTATATGTAGAGCCAATATATCAACAATATGTAAATGAAACAGATTCATTACCAGTACTTAAGAAGGTTGTAGTTGCATCTGGAAACAAAGTAGCTATAGGAGACACATTTGTAGAAGCCTTGAATAATTTGGTTTCACAAAACGCTGTAGATATTGAAGTTGAAAGCACAGACGATATAGATGATTTAATAGAATTAATAGTAAGAGCAAATAACAATATAAAAACATCAACGCAAAGCAGTGATTGGGAGCAAATAGGAAAAGATGTGCAAAGATTACAAGACTTAGTAGATAGATTAGAAGAAGTTCAAGCAGAAGTAAAGGAACAAGAAGCAGAAAATGCAGAGCTACAAAATCAGGTAGGCAACTTAATAGATGAAAACATAGTAGATGAAAGTGTAAACAGTATAGAATAACTTAATGTATATAAAATTAAAAAAATTCCATCCTAAATAATAGGGTGGAATTTTTATGAACAAGAATAAAAGTGAAAAAAATCAAATAGAAGAAAAAATACTAGCACAACTAGATAATTTAAATCATACTCTTAACAAGAATAAAATACTAGATTTAGTAGAATTAGTAGGAGATACAAAAAAGTTTTTATTTAGAAACTTTACATCTGGTATAGTAAAAGGAATCGGAATTGGTATAGGAGTTACTATAATCACTGCAATAATAATATACATCTTGCAAAAAATAATAAAACTAAACATTCCAATAATAAGCCAATATATAGCCGATATAGTAGAAATAGTACAAAATAGTAAATAATTTCGCCCATTAGGGACGGTCCTTTTTGGGCGAAATTACTGTGTGAAAATTTGTTTTAAAATAAATTGATTAATAAAAAAATGTATAGTATAATGTAGCTGTTAATATTTATGAAATAACAAGAAATAAAAAATATGTATATAAAGGAGTAAAGAAATGAATTTACCAAATAAATTAACAGTTTTTAGAATAATATTAGTTCCAGTAATGGTTATAGTATCATTTTTCGATATACCAGGGAATCTTTTTGGAATACCAACAACTATGATTGTACTAGATTTAATTTTTATAATAGCTTCTCTAACAGATAAACTAGATGGATATCTAGCTCGTTCAAAAAATCAAGTAACAACATTTGGTAAGTTCTTAGATCCTATTGCGGATAAAATTCTAGTTCTAGCTGCAATGATAATGTTTGTAGAAATGAATAAACTTCCAGCATGGATTCCAATAATAGTTTTATTTAGAGAATTTGCAGTATCTGGATATAGATTAATTGCAGTTCAAAATGAAGGAAAAGTAGTTGCTGCAAGCATATGGGGCAAACTTAAGACAGTAACTCAAATGATTGCAATTATTTTAATGTTTTTAGATAATAATTCATATGGAGCAATCTTTAGTGGAAATTTAACAGGTTTTGCTTTTGCACTAAATCTTATTACAACAACACTTATGACCATTTCTGTAATTGCAACTATTTTTTCTGGATATGAATATTTAAAAAATGGCAAAGAAATATTTAAAGATTGTTAAAAATACATAAAAAGAGGTATAACGATGGAAAAAGAACAAGCTAAAAAAGAGATAAAAGAGTTAAGAAAAAAATTAGAATATTATGCAAAATTGTATTATGACATGGATAGCCCAGCAATTTCTGATTATGAATATGATATGATGATGAATAAATTAAAAGCTTTGGAAAAAGAATTTCCAGAGCTTATATCAAAGGATTCATTAACTCAAAAGGTTGGAGGACATGTAAAAGAGGGATTTAAGGAGGTAACTCACGAAGTACCACTTCAAAGCCTTCAAGATGTTTTTTCTTTTGAAGAGTTAAAAGAATTTGATGAAAGAGTAAAAAAAGTAGCTTTAGAGAATAACGAAAAATTAAAGTATGTTGTAGAAACTAAGATAGATGGTTTGTCTTCAGCACTAAAATATGAAAATGGTGTTTTAGTTCAAGGTGCTACTAGAGGTAATGGATTAGTTGGTGAAGATGTTACAGAAAATATGAAAACTATAAAACATGTACCAAAAGAGCTAAATGAAAAAATAAATATAACTGTGCGTGGAGAAGTATTTATTGGAACTAAAGAGTTCGAAAAAATGAATGAAGAAAGAGAAATCTTAGAAGAGCCTTTATTTGCAAATGCTAGAAATGCTGCAGCAGGTTCTTTAAGACAATTAGATTCTAAAATAACAGCTTCAAGACCATTAGACATATTTATTTTTAATGTACAAAAATATGATGAAAAAACATTTGACTCAGAAAATTCTCACTTTGTAGAATTAAGCAAATTAGAAAAGTTGGGATTTAATGTAGTTCCTGTTAAAACACTATGTAATAATATAGATGAAGCAATAGAAGCTATAAAGAAAATAGGAGAAGATAGAGAAAAACTATCATTTGGAATAGATGGAGCTGTTGTAAAAGTTGATAATTTAAGATTGAGAGAAATCTTAGGAACAACATACAAAGTTCCAAAGTGGGCAATTGCATATAAATATCCACCAGAGAAAAAAGAAACTAAATTAATAGATATAGTTTGCCAAGTTGGAAGAACAGGTGCAATTACTCCTACTGCAATATTAGAGCCAGTTAAAGTCGCAGGCTCAACAATTTCTAAAACTACACTTCATAATGAAGATTTTATAAAAGAAAAAGGATTAAAAATTGGAGATACTGTAGTAATTCAAAAACAAGGTGATGTAATTCCAGAAGTTGTAGATGTAATAAAGAAAAAAAGAAATGGTACAGAAAGAGACTTTGTTATGCCAACAGTTTGTCCTGTTTGTGGAGCACCTGTTGTAAGAGAAGAAGGAGAAGCTGTTGCTCGTTGTATTGGAATAGAGTGTAGTGCAAAAATATTAAGAAACTTAGCTCACTTTGTTTCAAAAGAAGGAATGAATATAGAAGGACTTGGAATTAAAATATTAGAACAGTTAGTTGATAAAGGATTTGTAAAAAATATTGCAGATATATATACTTTAACAGTTGATGATGTTGCATCATTAAAAAAGAATGGAAGAAAATTTGCACAAAATGTAATTGATGCAATAAATAGAAGTAAAGATAATGACTTATACCAATTAATAACAGCATTAGGAATAAGGCACATAGGAGTAAAATCTGCTAAAGGATTGACAAAAAAATATAATTCTATAGATAAAATAGCAAATGCAAGTCTTGAAGAATTAGCTATGACTCCCGATGTTGGTCTAATTACAGCAGAAAGCATTTATGAATTTTTTAGACAACCTCAAACAATAGATTTAATAGAAAAATTAAAAGAAGCGGGAGTAAACACTTTAGCAAAGACAAGTAAGAATAAAGATGATAGATTTTATGGAAAAACATTTGTATTAACAGGATCTCTTGAAAATTATACAAGAGATGAAGCAAGCGATATTATAGAAAGCTTTGGAGGAAAAGTATCTGGTTCTGTATCGAAAAAAACAAGTTATGTATTAGCAGGTGAGGAAGCAGGTTCTAAATTAACAAAAGCACAAGAATTAGGAGTTACAATAATTTCAGAACAAGAATTTAATCAAATGATATCAGATTAATTGTAGTAAAAGGAGCTAGGATATGGATGGCAAATATACATTTAAGAGAATGGACGAGGAGCTAGATAATGGGTATACAATATTTTTTACTTATGTAAGAAATAGATACCAACTATTTAAGACATCAGAAAATAGTTATACTCAGCAATTATTAACAGAGAATCCAAAAAATCCACTGCCAAGATTATCAATAATTACACATAAAAGATTAAAAGAAATGTTCCCTTTTATGGAAGATATAGAATACAAAGTATCAGAATTGTAGAAAGGTCGGATAAAAATGTATACTATAGATGATGTAAAAGAACATGCATCTGATAGAGAATTTGTAGAAAAAGCAATTAGGGAAGACGCTCTATTATTGGATGCAGCATCTGATGAACTAAAAGATGATAAAGAACTTGTTATGGAGGCTGTTACAAATGATGGTGGAGCCTTAGAATTTGCATCAGATAGGTTAAAGGCAGATAGAGAAATATTAATGAAAGCTGTAGAAAAAAAAGGCTGGGTTTTATGCTATGCAAGTGAAGAACTAAAGGCAGACAAAGAGCTAGTACAAAAAGCCGCAAAAACAGATGGTCAAGTTCTTTACTATGCAAGTGCAAAACTAAGAGATGATTACGATGTTGTATTAGAGGCAGTAAGAAATAAAGGATTAATATTAAAATATGCAAGTAAAAGATTAAGAACTGATAAAACAATAGCAATAGAAGCAATAAAACAAGATAAAAGAGCATATGATTTTATAGTACCAGAGTTAAGACAAGACCCAGAAATACAAGAACTAGTTAAATAATAATTTCGCCCAAAAAGGACCGTCCCTATTGGGCGAAATTTTGTGGGTTAGCATATATTGTTTTATTATTTGTATAAATTACCATTCCTGGTTTTGCTCCATTTGGCTTTTTTACATATTTTACAAATGTATAGTCTACTGGAACATTTTGTGACATTCTAGCTTTACTGTAGTAAGCTGCAAGGCAGGCACATTTATAAAGTGTAGAATCTGGTATATTTATATCTGTAATATCTAATTTAGAAGAATGTATTTCATTATCAGTTTTTAAAATTACGTGGCAACCATGAATATCTTTTGTATGAAACCAAATATCAGAATTTTGAGCAATTTTGCAAGTTAAGTAATCATTTTGCTTATTATTTTTGCCACACAATACGGTGTATCCATCTATAACGTATTTAGTAGGCATAAGGCTAGAGTTTTCTTTTTCTACCTTATTTGTCACTACGTCTATATGATTATTAACAGTGTTTATATTTTGACCAGCAAGTAGATTATCACAAATTTCAGAATAAATACTATCAATATCTGTAATATCTTTTGCATTACTTATTTCATAAACAACACTATCTAAATACTTTAATTCTTCCTCTGCAAGTTCTTTCTGCTTTTTTACAATTCCAATTGTATTTTGCAATTTTCTATATTTCTTAAAATACATCTTAGCATTTTTTGATGGAGACATAGAACTATCTAAAGGAATATCAATTAAATTATTGTTATCATAATAATTCTCTAAAGTTATTTTCTCTTGAGGGAAGTCATTTATTCTATATAAGTTTGCTGTAATTAGTTCACCATACAATTTATATAAATTAGTATTATTACATTCTTTTATCTTAGCATTAATTACATCAATTTTATCTTTAATTCTAGTAACTTGATTTAGAACTAGCTTTAAAACATTGTTTCTATATGATTTAAACCTTTCAGTATTTTCTTTTTCATAATAGAAATCATCTATAAAAAAATTGATAGACAAATTTTCATAATATTTTTCATTAGATAAATAAATAAAATAATCTTTTTTATCTCCTACAACCTGTTTTACATCAACACTTTGAGTATTTGTATATAAAAACTTAGAATTTAAAATATTAGATAAGTTTTTTAAATATTGATACACATTTTCTAAATCTTGTATAGAGCTAGAAGAATCATCAATTTTTATATATTCTAACAAATGTAGTAAATTATTTTTACCGAATCCATTAAAAGCCTTGGAAATTGCAGAACTTATTGAAAAATTATCAGTTATTTTTAAGCTATTATAAAAATCATTAAAATTATTAATATTACAAAAGTCTAACTTATTACTTATAATATCAGTATACTTACTACCAGGGAAGATATCTCTTGTAGAATTATCAAATTTATTAAGATGACGCAATGCATCTATAACATTTTTATTTTCATTTAATAAAACAACATTACTATGCTTTCCCATAAGTTCAACAACTAGAGTTTTCGTAATTAAGTCATTTAATTCATTATGGCAATCAATTTCAATAAACACAATTCTCTCAAAAGAATTCGTATAAATTTTTTTAATGGTACCACCGAGTAAGATGCTTTCTAAGAACCATACAAAAATTCAAAGCATTTTGAGGATTAGGCTTAGAATTAGTTGTTAAATTAATTCTATAATAATTAGAATCAATTGAAATATTTAACGCATAATTTTTGCCTTCAGAATAAACGCCTAATATAACTTCATTCTTATTAGGCTCAAATATTTTATTTATTTTTCCGTTAATTAAACAATTATTTAGTTCAGAAACTATAGATTTAGTAACTAATCCATCAAATGCCATGTTAAAATCACCTTTCTTAAAACAAGCTAATGAAATTATAGCCTAATTTATAAGTTTTATCAAGCTGTTTTTGGGTGTTTTAGAGACTTGTCCCCAAAAACACCTAAAAGATGTTTTGGAGAAGTGTCCCCAAAATCACCCAAAAAGCACATTAAATCATAAAAAAGTATTGACATTACAAGAATTAGTGGAATATAATACAAACAAAATAAGAGCAACTTTAGGAGGAACTTTCTATAAGATGATGGATAATAGCAAATATAAAGATATGTCTGATGACGAATTATTAGAAGCCATAAGAAAAGAGGACAAAGAGGCTCTAGAGTATTTAATATACAGATATAAAGATATGGTTAATTCAAAAGTTAACAAATACTTTATTGTTGGAGCGGAGAAAGAAGATATTGTTCAAGAAGGACTTATTGGCTTATATAAAGCTATAAAAGATTATAAAGGAGATAAACAAAGCTCTTTTAAATCTTTTGCTAATTTGTGTGTTGAAAGACAGTTAATAACAGCAATAAAATCATCAAATAGACAAAAACATATGCCTCTTAATTCATATTTATCATTAAATATGAATGCATATGATAATGAAGATGGAAATTCAGATACACAAATTATGGAAGTTTTAGATACAAATTTTGTAGAAGATCCATTAGACACAATAACTAAAAAAGAATATTTTACTAATGTAGAAAATGTAATAGATACACATTTAAGTGATTTTGAAAAGAAAGTTTTAAATAGATACATACAGGGAGAATCTTATATGAAAATAGCTGAAAAATTAGATGCTCCTGTAAAATCTGTGGATAATGCAATACAAAGAATAAGAAAGAAGACTGCAAAAAGTTTGAGTATGGATAATAATTAAAAAGAGAGAGTAATAAATCTCTCATAATATATGCTTTCATAGCTCAGTAGGTAGAGCGCAGCCTTGGTAAGGCTGAGGTCACCAGTTCAATTCTGGTTGGAAGCTCCAAATAAACGCCCAAATGGAACGAACCATATTTCTATGAATTCGTTCCATTTGGGTTTACTTGATGATATACACCTCGCTTACTCCAACTGAAATCATGTTGTTTTGAAGCTGTTCTTGAAGGCTGTCGTATGCATAACCAACATCTTCCCACATACCGGGCCGTATCCGCAAAGATAACTGACTTTTAATGCGGGAAATCAATTGTGTTTTAGTGGGGTTAAGTACCACCAAAACTGCTTTAGAGTAGCAACCATCAAGTAGGTAAAGCAGTTTGAATCGGAAATCCATCATAACTGAATTAGCATCAATAACGGTTGTGCCTTTTTGCAAACACTCTTTTGCATGATTTAGAAACTTATTCCATAAGAAATCAAACTCTTCATCTTTTACGGCCTTGATGTTATCTGCGACGAACGAATCAAAGTTGATAACATTAAACCCAGAAAAGTTGTTTTTGCAAAAAGTTGTTTTACCAGCTCCTTCCACGCCTACGATTAGTATGAGAGTATGAGGGTCTTTTATCTTCCGTGTGATTTTTCTTTCAGGGCACTGATACACAGTACCAATCTTGTCAATTTGATAATCCTGATTCAATTGCGTCAAGAAATCGCTAAAGCTAGTCATACTACAAAACTCCTTCCAGAGTAAAATTGTGCGTACAATAATATATTAACATAAAATAGAGGAAAAATCAATAAAAATAGATATTTACAAAGAATATGAAATTGTGCTAGAATTGTGCATAGAGGTGAATATGCAAATGGAACAAATAACGAGCGTATGGATCTTTACAGAAGATGTGAAAAAGAAGGAGTAGGAATATCTGTAATGAAACCATTTTCAGGAGGACAACTACTAGAAGATAGAACATCACCTTTTGGAAAAAAGCTTACAAGAATTCAATGTATACAATATGCATTAGATAAACCTGGAGTTTTAACAGTTCTTCCAGGAATAAGAGGCAAAGAAGATTTATTAGAAATACTAAAATATGTAACAGCATCTGAAGAAGAAAAAGACTATTCAATAATAGGAAACTTTACTCCAATAGATGCAAAAGGTAAATGTGTTTATTGCAATCACTGTATGCCATGTCCTGCAGGACTTGATATTGGCCTTATTAATAAATATTATGATTTAGCACGTTTAGGAGACAATTTAGCAAAAGACCATTATATGAATTTAGAAAAAACAGCAAAAGATTGTATAACTTGTGGACACTGTAATATGAGATGTCCATTTAAAGTAAATCAAGTAGACAGAATGAAAGAAATAAAAGAATATTTTGGAAAGTAGAGGGAAGTTCAAATGAAAATAGGAATAGTAGGATTGCCAAACGTAGGAAAAAGTACATTATTTAATAGTATAACAAATGCAGGAGCTGAGTGTGCAAACTACCCATTTTGTACAATAGAGCCAAATGTAGGTGTTGTACCAGTTCCAGATGAAAGATTAGATAACTTAGCAAAAATTTATAATCCACAAAAAGTTACACATGCAATAATAGAATTTGTAGATATAGCAGGTTTAGTAAAAGGTGCAAGCAAAGGTGAAGGCTTGGGAAATAAATTTTTATCACACATAAGAGAAACAGATGCAATTTGTGAAGTTGTAAGATGTTTTGAAGATTCTAATATTGTTCATGTTGATGGAAGTATAGATCCTGTAAGAGATATAGAAACAATAAATTTAGAGCTTATTTTTGCAGACCTAGAAACAGTAGAAAAAAGAATAGATAGAGCAAGTAAATTAATAAAAGGTGATAAAAAATATCAGTTAGAATTTGATACTTGGAAAAAGGTAAGAGATGCACTTCAAGAAGGAAAACCAGCAAGAAGTTTAACTTATACAGAAGAAGAACAAGAAATAGTAAAAGATGGATTTTTACTAACAATGAAACCAATATTATATGTAGCAAATGTTTCAGAAGAGCAGTTATCAGATGACAATGATGCAAATGTAAACAAAGTAAAAGAATATGCAAAACAAGATAATGCAGAAGTAATTAAGTTATGTGTAAAAATAGAAGAAGAATTATCAACACTTAGCAAAGAAGATAAAAAAGAAATGTTGGAAGCATTAGGACTAGAAGAATCTGGTTTAGATAAAGTAATAAAAGCAAGTTATGATTTATTAGGACTAATGTCATTCTTAACAGCAGGAGAGCCAGAAGTACGTGCTTGGACAATAAAGAAAGGAACAAAAGCACCACAAGCTGCAGGAAAAATTCACTCAGATATAGAAAGAGGATTTATAAGAGCCGAGATTGTATCATATGATGACTTAATAAGAGAAGGTTCAATGGTAGCATGTAAAGAAAAAGGATTGGTTCGTTCAGAAGGAAAAGATTATATAATGCAAGATGGAGACATAGTTTTATTTAAATTTAATGTATA
>CALXJO010000017.1 GCA_944388645.1 uncultured Clostridia bacterium | reverse complement strand
ACTAAAGCTGAAAAAGCTAATATAAATTTTTCTAAAATATTACAAAAAGCATTAATAGAAGAATTAAATATAAATCAAAATAAAATATAAAAAACTAAGATTTTCTAAGTAGCAAAGCTATCTAGAAAATCTTAGAATTATAAATTTATTTTTTCATAGCCTCTTCTACAGCAACTGCAATAGAAACTGTAGCTCCAACCATTGGGTTATTTCCCATTCCTATTAATCCCATCATTTCAACATGTGCTGGTACTGATGAAGATCCTGCAAATTGTGCATCTGAATGCATTCTTCCCATAGTATCTGTCATACCATAAGAAGCAGGTCCTGCAGCCATGTTATCTGGATGTAATGTTCTTCCTGTTCCTCCACCTGAAGCAACTGAGAAGTATTTCTTTCCTTTCTCATAGCATTCTTTTTTATATGTTCCTGCAACTGGATGTTGGAATCTTGTTGGGTTTGTTGAATTTCCTGTTATAGAAACATCAACATCTTCATGATGCATTATTGCAACACCTTCACGAACATCATTTGCTCCATAACATCTAACTTTAGCTCTTTCTCCTGTAGAATAAGGTATTTCTTCAACTATTGTTAATTTTCCTGTATAATAATCAAAATCTGTTTTTACATATGTAAATCCATTAAATCTTGATATTATTTGAGCTGCATCTTTTCCTAAACCATTTAATATAACTCTTAATGGTTCTTTTCTTACTTTGTTAGCTGATTTTGCAATACCAATTGCTCCTTCAGCTGCTGCAAAGCTTTCGTGTCCTGCTAAGAATGCAAAACATTTTGTTTCTTCAGATAATAACATAGATGCTAAATTTCCATGTCCTAATCCTACTTTTCTATCATCTGCAACAGAACCTGGTACACAGAAAGATTGTAATCCTTCTCCAATTGCTTTTGCTGCATCTGCTGCTTTTACGCATCCTTTCTTAATTGCAATTGCTGCACCTACTGTGTAAGCCCAACAAGCATTATCAAAACAAATTGGTTGAATAGATCTAACCATTTCTACTGGGTCAAATCCTTTATCTTGACATATTTTTCTTGCTTCTTCTAAATCCTTTATTCCATATTTATTTAATACGGGCATAATTTGATTTATTCTTCTTTCATAACCTTCAAATGTTACTGCCATTTTATTTGCTCCTTTCATACAATTAATTTATTATTCTTTTCTTGGATCTATGTATTTTACAGCATCAGCATATCTTCCATATGTTCCTGTTGCTTTTTCAATAGCTTCTTTTGCATCCATTCCAGATTTTATAAAATCCATCATTTTTCCAAAGTTTAATGCTTTATAACCAATTATTTGATTATTTTCATCTAGTGCTTGTTCTACAACATATCCTTCTGTTACTTCTAGGTATCTTGGTCCTTTTAATGATGTAGAATAAATTGTTCCTATTTGTGATCTGTGTCCTTTTCCTAAGTCTTCAAGTCCAGCACCTATTGTAAGTCCTCCTTCAGAGAATGCTGATTGACTTCTTCCATAAACAATCTGTAAGAATAATTCTCTCATTGCAGTGTTTATAGCATCGCAAACTAAGTCTGTATTAAGAGCTTCTAAGATAGTTTTGCCAGTTAAGATTTCTCCAGCCATAGCAGCTGATTGAGTCATTCCTGAACAACCTATTGTTTCAACTAAAGCTTCTTGAATTACACCTTCTTTTATGTTTAGAGTTAATTTGCATGCTCCTTGTTGTGGTGCACACCAGCCAATACCATGTGTTAATCCTGAAATATCTTTAATTTCTTTTGCTTTTACCCATTTTCCTTCTTCTGGAATTGGGGCTGGTCCATGATTTACACCTTTTGCAACTTCGCACATTTTTTCTACGTCTTCTGAATAAATCATATTATTTGCTCCTTTCAAAACGATAATATTTGTTGCTTTTTCTCTACAACGTTAACATTATATTACATTTTTCTACATTTTTCAATTTTTTTCTTAAAAATTAATTAAATTCTTTTATTAAAAGGTTACAATTCTCAGTAAATAATTTCTTTATAGAAAATTTATATATTTTTTCAAATTTTAATTCGTCGCTTGTTGTCGCTACGCTTCAAGCTACGCGCTCCTCATAAATTTTCAAAATATATAAATTTTCCTAATTAGAATAAAAATTAACTGTGAATTGTAACAATAAAAAAGCAAAAAAATGTTTGTAAAAACTATTGACAAATCTAATAAAAGAATATAGAATATGTTTATGAAGCGAACAAAAGTTTATAATAAGGAGGAAATTTAAATGAGTATTCTAAAACAAAGTAAAATAATAGATTTAAGCAAACCAGTTGAAATTAAAACGTATTTAACAGTAAGCGTTTTAGGAAAAAGTTTAAATTTAAATATAAACTATAAAAAAATTAATGTACCAGAATTAGATCTTGGGAAAAAAGATGTAAATATTTATTTACCAATGAGATATAAAGAATCTGGCACAGTAGATATAGTTAGTATGGCTATTCAAAAAATGTATGATGAAATTGCACAAATAGAAATTGCAAATAGCATGGAAAAAATAAGAGTAATATTAGGCTTTGCCCCAGAAGATTATAAAATAGTTAGAATGAATGATAGTTTTATAAAAAACAACAAAAATAAAACAATAAACATCAATCCAGATATAGTAAAATATAACCATAAAATAATAGAAACAACACTAGTACAAGCTTTTTGTAAAACCAGATATAGAGAAAATTCAAAAGATTATAAAGAATTATTAAAATATTCAATCGAGAAATATGAAAACTACCAATATAAAATATTAAAAATATCATAATAGAAAGCAAAATAAAATTTAATAGCTATCAAGACTTTACAATGAAAATTTAACTTTTGAACAACTTTCTTATTGGAAAATTAATACACTTCGTGAGTTAACTTTTCAATAATGGAAAAACACATAAATTGTAATTCTTAAGTGAGAACGGAAGTGAGATTATGAATAATTTAGAAAATCTAAAAGATTTAATTGTTTATCAAAGCAAAAATAACGAAAATATATCAGTAGAAGTATTATATGACAATGAAGATTTTTGGTTAACTCAAAAATCAATGTCAAAATTATTTAATGTTGAAATAAATACTATAAATTATCATTTAAAAGAAATTTTTAAAACAAATGAATTAAAAGAAGAATCAGTTATTCGAAAAATTCGAATAACTGCAAATGACGGTAAGAATTATAATACAAATTTTTATAGCTTGGATGCAATTATAGCAGTTGGTTATAGGGTTAATTCAAAAGAAGCAACAGATTTTAGAATATGGGCAACGAATGTTTTGAAGGAATATATAAAAAAAGGTTTTGTTTTAAATGATGAAATGCTAAAAAATGGACCTAAGTTTGGAAAAGATTATTTTAAAGAACTTTTAGAAAGAATTCGTTCTATTAGGACGAGTGAACGAAGAATTTGGCAACAAATAACAGATATATTTGCAGAATGTAGTATAGATTATAATAAAGATTCGGAGATTACAAAAAATTTTTATGCAATGATTCAGAACAAGTTTATTATGCTATTACAGGAAATACAGCAGCAGAAATTATATACCAGAAAGCAGATCATACTAAAGAAAATATGGGATTAACAACATGGAAAAACTCTCCTGAAGGAAGAATTTTAAAATCAGATGTAATGATAGCAAAAAATTATTTAGATGAAAAGCAAATAAAAAGACTAGAAAGAGCAGTTTCAGGCTATTTTGATTATATAGAAGATTTAGTAGAGAGAAAAAATACTTTTACAATGGAGGAATTTGCAAAAAGTGTTAATGAATTTTTAGAATTTAGAAAATATGATATATTAAAAGATAATGGGAAAATTACTAAAAAGATGGCAGAAGAAAAGGCAGAAAATGAGTATAATGAATTTAATAAACACCAAAAGATAACTTCAGATTTTGATAAATTGCTCTTAGAAACAAAAAAGTTGAATAAAAAGAAATAATGATTTTATATTTTATAATAAATATTCGTAATAGAAAAATAGGCAGGATAATAAATCCTGCCTTATGTATTTCATAGTTTATATAACTAAATAATAATTAAATAAACAATAAAATATATAAAAACAAAACTTAAAATCCTGTCTAATAATAATAGTATTATAAAATAATTATAAAACTAAAACTATTTCATTTGGCTTTCAGCTTGTTGGATTAATTTCTTAACCATATTTCCACCTACTCTACCAGCATCTCTTGCAGATATATCACCATTGTATCCATCTTTTAGATTAACTCCAACTTCGCTAGCTACTTCATATTTGAATCTATTTAATGCGTCAGCTGCTTCTGGAACTACTTTGTAGTTACTGTTGCTTGAAGAATGTGCCATAATTTTCACCTCCTAGAATGTGAATCTTTATTTAAAGAAAAAACAAATTGTTTTTTCAATATATAGGATGTGTAAAAAAAACTAAAATAAACTGGAAATTTTATGAAAATATAAAAAAATGTATTCAAAAAAAATATAATATGGTATAATAACGAAACGGGGAGAAGGAGATAATATGTATAAACTAATAGCAATAGATTTAGATGGAACTTTATTAAATTCATATGGAACTATTTCTGAAAAAAATAAAGAAGCAATCAAAAAGGCTCAAGAAATGGGAACTGAAGTTGTAATTTCTTCTGGAAGAACAATACAATCTGCAAAAAGTTTTGCAAATGAAGTTGGAGCAAATAACTATTTAATATGTGGAAATGGCTCTATGTTATATGATGTCCAAAATCAACAAGTTTTATATAATAAATTTCTAAATAGAAAAAAAGTTTTGCAAATTATAAAAATATGCGAAGAAAATAGTATATTTTATAGTGTATATACAGAGAATTTAACAATTACAAAATCATTAAATTATAATATACTATTTTATAATAATGAAAATAAAAAGATGCCTGATGAAAAGAAAACAAATATAAAAATCATGGAAAATATTTATCAATACATCGAAAATAATCCAAATGTTAATGTGTTAAAAATCACAATCTGTGATGAAAATAAAATTATTTTTGGTGGAATAATAAAAAAATTAAGACAAATAAAAGATATAGATGTATTAGATGTAGAACATATGTCAAGAAAAGTTATAACATCTGGAACAGAAGAAAGAACAGTTGAATACCACTATACAGAGATTACAAGCAAAGATGTAGACAAATGGAATGCAATAAAAATGCTTGCAAACAAATTAAATATAAAACAAGAAGAAATAATGGCAATTGGAGATAATATGAATGATAAACAAATGATAGAAAATTCTGGACTTGGTGTTATAATGGCTAATTGTGCACCATATATGAAAAACTATGCAGATGAAATAGTATCTAATAATAACGAAGATGGTGTAGCAGAAGCTATAGAAAAATTTGTTCTAAAATAAAATTATAAAAAAATAAAAAATGCACAAACTATAAAAAATAGGAGGTGCATTTTTTATGGATAAAGATGATAATGCCAAAAATGAAGAACTTCATCATCTAGATAAACTTATAGGTGGGGAAGGTTGCACAAGATATGGAGAATTTATTTCATCATATTTTGCATGGATAGGATTAGATAGACAAAAAAGAAGAGCAGAAGAATTAAATGATATTACTAAAAAAGATAAAAATGATTAAAAAAAGTATTGACTTTTAACAAAAAAGTGCTATACTATATCTGTAAGTCAAAGAAAGTCAAAGTCAAAATAAAAAGAAAAGAGGCGACCAAAAGTGAGAATATCAGATATGATAGAAGATTTTATAAAAGATTTATTTGATGATGAAGATAGTATAGATATACAAAGAAACGACTTGGCAGAAAAATTTAATTGTGTTCCATCACAAATAAATTACGTTATTTCAACAAGATTTAAACCTTCACAGGGCTACTATGTAGAAAGCAAACGTGGCGGTGGTGGTCATATAACAATTAAAAAAATAAACATAACCAAAAGCAATTACTTAATGCATATAATATCTAGTGTAGGAGATAAAATAACAGCTCAAGAAGTAAGTATATTTATAAGTAATTTCTTATCATATGGTATTGTCACAGAAACTGAAGCAAAATTATTAAAAGTTGCTACAAGTGATAATGTACTAACAGTCTATCCAAAAGATAGAGATGAACTAAGAGCAAATATATTTAAAAATATGCTTTTAAATTTAGTAGAAGATTAAAATTTTAGGAGGTAGATTAATATGTTATGTCAAAATTGTGGAAAAAATGAGGCTAACGTAAGATATACACAAATAGTAAATGGAAATAAAAAGGAAATGGTTCTTTGCCAGGAGTGTGCTGAGAAAATGGGAATTGGAGATTTTAAGATAAATATGCCAATACATTTTTCTAATTTCTTAGGAGACTTTTTTGATGACTATGATGAACAATTATTACCAAGTTTCATGAAAGAAAAGAGTAATCAGTGTACAAATTGTGGAGAATTATATGATGATTTCATAAAAACTGGATTATTAGGATGTCCAGAATGTTATGATATGTTCTCAGATAGACTAGATTCAGTATTAAAAAATATTCAAGGAAATACAAGACATGTTGGAAGAAAGCCATTAAATATAGAAGCTAAGATGAAAAATACAGGAGAAAACAAAGTATCTAATAAAAAACAAGAAAGTAAAGAAGAAAAGCAAGTTAATAAATTAGAACAGTTACAAGAAGAATTAAAAAAGGCAATAAAAGAAGAAAGATATGAAGATGCAGCAAAAATCAGAGACGAAATTAAAAATTTGAACAAATAGTATAGAAAGGAAGTAATAATATGTCAAATTGGTATTTACAAAACGGAAAAGATTCAGATGTAGTAATAAGCACAAGGGTAAGACTTGCAAGAAACATACAAGGATTTAACTTTGAAAATAAATGTAGCAAAGAAGATAAGAAAAATATATTATTAAAAATTGCAGATATAGTTCCAGCATTAGGTTATGGATTAAGGCTACTAAAATTGAAAGATATGGATGATGTAACAAAACTTTCTTTGGTAGAAAAAAATATTATTAGTCCAGATTTTGCAAATAGCTCTGATGAAAGCTGTGCGATTTTAATAAATGATGATGAAAATATTTGTATAATGATTAATGAAGAAGACCATATACGTATGCAAGTTTTTGGTGAAGGTAAGGCAATAGAGGAATTAATGAATTTAGCAATAGAAATAGACCAAAAATTAGAAAAATTATTAAACTATGCATATAGCGAAAAATATGGTTACTTAACAGCTTGTCCAACAAATGTTGGTACAGGGCTTAGAATTTCTGTTATGGTACATCTTCCAGGACTAGCACAAACAGGTAACTTAAATAAAGTTTTACATATAGTAAACAACTTTGGAATGAATGTTAGAGGAGTTTATGGTGAAGGAAGCCAAAGCATGGGAGACATGTATCAAATATCTAATAATCAAACTTTAGGAATTACAGAAAAAGAAGTTGTAAAAAATATGAAATCTATCACAGAAAAAGTAGTAGAACAAGAAAGAATTGCAAGAAAGTACTTAGGAAAAGATACTATTAGATTCGAAGATAAAGTGTATAGAGCATATGGATTATTAACAAACGCAAGAATTTTATCTAGTAATGAATGTATAGAAGTATTATCTGATGTTAAATTGGGAACAGACATGGGCGTAATTCAAGAATTAGATGATACTAAAGTAAAAAAATTATTACTATATACAAAACCTGCAAATTTACAAAAATATTTTGGTAAAGTAATGGATAGCAATGAAAGAGATATAAAAAGAACAGAAGCAATTAGACAGATTATAAATAGTTAATAGAAAGAAGGTATGAATATGAAGTATAAATTTACAAATAGTGCTGAGCAAGCTTTAGAAATAGCAAATGACTTAGCTGCAAAGCTTGGTCATAACTACATTGGAACAGAGCATATTTTATATGGACTAACACAAGAGCAAAATGGTGTTGCATGTAAAGCATTAGAAAATCAAGGTGTTACAAGCTCAGATGTTCTAAAAGAAATAGAAGAACTAGTTGGAATTAGTGAAAATGGACCAATAGAAGATATAGAATCTATAGGATTTACACCAAGAACAAAAAGAGTTTTGGAAAATGCTTTTGCAGAGGCTCGTAGACTAGGAAGCCAGTACATAGGAACAGAACATATTTTGGTTGGTATAATGAGAGAAGGAGATAGTGTAGCTGTAAGAATTATGATGGATTTAAATGTAAATCCTCAAAGACTATATAACGAAATTGTTAAAGCAATAAATGAAGCAGATAATCAAGAGCAAACAGAAAAGAGAAGTTCAAATAATGGAAGCTATAATCAAACCCCAACATTAAATCAATATGGAAGTGACTTAACTAAAAAAGCTAGAGAAGGAAAATTAGATCCTGTAATAGGAAGAAAAGATGAGATAGAAAGAGTAATACAAATTTTATCAAGAAGAACAAAAAATAATCCTTGTTTAATTGGTGAACCAGGAGTTGGTAAAACAGCTATTGCGGAAGGATTAGCAGAAAAAATAGTTGCAGGCGATGTTCCTGAAATGTTAAAAGATAAAAGAGTTGTAAGTGTTGATATTTCTAGCATGGTTGCTGGTGCAAAATATAGAGGAGACTTTGAAGAAAGAATAAAAAAATCTTTAGAAGAAGTAAAGAAAGCAGGAGATGTAATCCTATTTATAGATGAGATACATACAATTGTTGGAGCTGGTTCTGCAGAAGGAGCTGTTGATGCAGCAAATATCTTAAAACCACTTTTAGCAAGAGGAGAAATACAAGTAGTTGGAGCTACCACAACAAATGAGTATAGAAAATATATAGAAAAAGATGCAGCATTAGAAAGAAGATTTAGCCCAGTAATGGTTAATGAGCCATCAGAGGAAGACACAATAAAAATACTAGAAGGTTTAAGAGATAAGTATGAGGCACATCATAATGTTAAAATTACAGATGAAGCAATTAAATCTGCTGTAGAATTATCTTCAAGATATGTAAATGATAGATATTTACCTGATAAAGCAATAGATTTAATAGATGAAGCGGCTTCAAAAGTAAAGATGCAAACACTTACAAAACCTGATTCAATAAAGAACTTGGAAGAAGAAATAGAAAAAGTTGATAAAGAAAAAGAAGAGGCAATAGCAACACAAAACTTCGAAAAAGCTGCAAAATTAAGAGATAATGAAAAAGAAAGCAAGCAAAAATTAGAAGAAGCTCAAAAGAAGTGGAAAGAAAATAACACTAAAAAGGTTATGACATTAAAAGAAGAAAACATAGCTCAAGTAATTGCTAGTTGGACAGGTATTCCAGTAGCTAAAATAACAGAAACAGAAAATGAAAAACTAAGACACCTAGAAGAAAATCTTCATAAAAGAGTTATTGGACAAGATGAAGCTGTATCTTCAGTATCTAAAGCAATAAGAAGAGGAAGAGTAGGACTTACAGATCCTAACAGACCAACAGGTTCATTCTTATTCTTAGGTCCAACAGGTGTTGGTAAAACAGAACTTGCAAAAGCACTAGCAGAAAGCATGTTTGGTAATGAAAATGCAATGATAAGAGTAGATATGTCTGAATTTATGGAATCACATTCAGTAGCAAAATTAATTGGTGCTCCTCCAGGATATGTTGGATATGATGAAGGTGGACAATTAACAGAAAAAGTAAGAAGAAAACCTTATTCTGTAATATTATTTGATGAAATAGAAAAAGCACATCCAGATGTAATGAATATGTTATTACAAATACTAGAAGATGGTAGATTAACAGATTCACAAGGAAGAACAGTAAACTTTAAAAATACAATTATAATAATGACATCAAATGTAGGTGCAAGACTAATAACAGATAAAAACAAATTAGGATTCTCTGGTGGAGAGAATGAAGAAAGTAAAAAACAAGATTATGAAAATACTAAAAAAGAAGTAATGGCAGAATTAAAGAAACAATTTAGACCAGAATTCTTAAACCGTATAGATGATATAATAGTATTCCATAAACTTGAAGATGCAGATATTAAGAAAATTATAGACATTATGCTTGCACAAGTAACAAAAAGACTAGAAACTCAAAACATTAAAATAGAAATCACAGAACCTGTAAAAGACTTAATTGCTAAAAAAGGTGTAGACAACAACTATGGTGCAAGACCATTAAGAAGAGCTATACAAAACATGTTAGAAGACAAAATTGCAGAAGCAATATTAGATGGAACAGTAAAACCAAACAAAAAAGCACAAGCAGAAGTAGAAAATGACGAAATTGTAATAAAATAATGTAATTTCGCCCAAGAGGGACGCCCTTTTTTGGGCGAAATATTAAATTAAAAGTTTGTATACTTGTTTAAGTTATATATTTAAAGTAAGAAATGGTAAAGCTTTAAATTATAAAATAAAAATATACAAACTTTTTTGCTTTCAAATGAAAATCTTTTCGCCCAAAAAAGGGCGTCCCTCTTGGGCGAAAGTTATTGACTTTGGTTTATTTAGAAAGTATAATAGTGGCAAATTCATATAGAAAGGAAAAATAAAATGGGGCTTAAATTAGAAAATGTTAGTAAAACATTTGTAGGAAAAAAAGCAGTTGATAACATTTCATTTGAATTAGATAAGCCAGGTGTATTTGGACTTTTAGGAACTAATGGTGCAGGTAAAACTACAACTATTAGAATGTTACTAGGAATAATAAAAAAAGACTCTGGTGAAATTACATGGAATGGTAAAGCTGTTGAAAGAAAAAATGTAAATTTTGGCTATTTGCCAGAAGAAAGAGGAGTATATCCAAAAACTAAAGTTTACAATCAATTAATGTATTTTGCAAAATTAAAAGGAATGAATAAATCTGATGCAGATACAGCAATTAAAAAATGGGCAAAAGAACTTAAAGTAGAAGAATATTTACCAATGGAAGCAGAAAAATTATCTAAAGGAAATCAGCAAAAGATTCAATTTATGACAGCAATACTACATGACCCAGAGCTAATAGTACTAGACGAACCATTTAGTGGACTAGATCCAGTAAACTCTGAAATATTAAAAAAAGTAATCATACAATTAATAAATGAAGGCAAATACATAATAATGTCTAGTCATCAAATGTCTGTAATTGAAGAATTTTGCAGTGATTTAGTTATATTAAATAAAGGAAAAACAGTACTTAAAGGAAATTTAAGTAAAATAAAAGAAACTTACCCAGCAAACAGATTATTATTAAGTGTAAATAAGAACATTGATAAAACATTAAAGGAATTTAAATTAGAAATAGAAAACTCTACTGATAATAATTATATAGTTAAAATTAAAGATGAAGAAACGCCAAACAAACTACTTGCAAAATTAGTAGAAGATAAAGTTCTAGTTACAAAGTTTGAAATAAACAAACCAACACTTAACGACATTTTCATAGAAAAGGTGGGTGAGTAATATGAGAGATTTATGGACAGTTACAGAATTTACAATGAAAGAAATGCTTAGAAGAAAATCTTTTATCATTTCTACATTAATAATATTAGTAATAATTATTGTAGGAATTAATATTCCCAATATACTAAAATTATTCACAGATGGCTCAGAAACTGGGGAAAGACTTCTAATAGTCGACTCAAGTAATGTATTTGAAGGAAATTTAAGCTCATTAGAACAAATGAATACAGGTTATGAAGTTCAAATATCTAATGAAAATATAAGTTTTGATGATATTAAATCAAGAATAGAGAATAAGGAAATAGATGATGCAATTATAGTTGAACAAACTGATAACAATATAAAAATAAGATATATAGTAGAAAGCACAACAATGATGGCAGGTGTTCCTGAAAATGTTATAAGTGCTATAAATACAATATATTCAAATATGCAAATAAACAAATTACAACTAACTCCAGAACAAATAGCAAGTATAACACCAAACTTTGAATATAGTTTAGAGCAAACAGATGAACAAGAAGTACAAGGAAACTTACTTGCAATAATGCTTTTATCAATCGTATTATTCTATGCAATATATTTCTGTGCATATCAAGTATCAAGCTCAATTACAACAGAAAAAACATCAAAGATAATGGAAACATTAGTAACATCAACTTCGCCAAAAACAATAGTATTAGGAAAAACAGTAGGTATAGGAATTGTAGGATTATTACAGGTATGTTTACTTGTAGCAGTAGCATTAATTACAGCTTACACATGCTTAGAACCAGGAACATTAGACTCAATACTAGATATGTCTAACTTCACACCATATTTAGCAATAATTACAATAATATACTTTATACTTGGTTATGTTGCATATGCACTAATGTATGCATTAACAGGTTCAACAGTAAGCAAGCCAGAAGACATACAATCAGCCAATGGACCAGTTGCAATAATTGCAGTAATTGGATTCTACTTATCATACTTTACAATGATGAATCCAACAAGTGATTTAAATGTATTTGCATCAATGCTTCCAATATCATCACCATTTTGCATGCCATTTAGAATAATGATGGGCTTAGCAAGTACAACAGATGTAGTAATTTCTATCTTAATATTGCTAGTTACAATATTTATAATAGCTAGAGTTGCTATAAAAATATATTCAAATGCAATATTAAACTATGGAACAAAAATGAGTTTTGCAGATTTAATAAAAGTATATAGAGACAAAAATAATTAAAATTTCGCCCAAGAGGGACGCCCCTTTTTGGGCGATTTAAAATTGTAAAATTTATGTAAAGAATTTGTTGAAAAAAATGATTTTTTAATATATCATAAAGAAAAACAAATTGGGGGTATCATAATGAGAATAGTTAAACCATATGTAATTGTTGAAAAATTTGATGGAGTACAAGTAATGAAAAGAATAGAAAGAGCTTGTAGAACTTGTTACCGTTCAGAAGGTAAAATTACAGAAGATAGCTATAAAAATTTAATAAAGAATTGTATAAATAGAGGACATGAATCTGTATTAGAGCACGAGAAAGTAACGGTTAGAATTTATAATGATATAGGTTCATATAAAGATTTAACAAGACATAGATTTGCTAGCTTTTCTGTAGAGTCTACAAGATATTGTAGCTATGATAAAGATAAATATGGAAATGAAATTTCTTTCATGGACCCAGTTTATATAGAAGATGAAAAAGTTTATGAAGTGTGGAAAAAGACTATGCAAGATATAGAAAATAGCTATTTAGAAATGAAAAAATTAGGAGCTACAACAGATATGTGTAGAAATATATTACCACATTCTACAGCAGCAGAATATACAATGACTGCAAACATTAGAGAATGGAAACATATATTTGAGCTACGTGCAAATAACCATGTACATCCAGCAATAAGACAAGTTATGATACCATTATTAAAATACTTTAAAGAACAAATGCCAGATATATTTGGAGATATTCCTTATGATGAGGAATTTAATCCAGAATATTATGCAGAACTAAGAGTTGAAGAAATGTAAAATTACTAAAAG